>CALCEI010000174.1 GCA_937900575.1 uncultured Clostridia bacterium | reverse complement strand
CTATTTTTCCATCTTTTTCTGGAAAAGAGGCCAAAAAAAATGCTTCGCAAAAACTTTCACAAGAAAAACGGCAGAAGGAAGTTACGAACCATGTCAAAATAAATTTATTGTCATAAAAGAAAAAGAGCAGATAAAAAAAATTCTTGAAGAACTTTATGAAGACTTGCAAAAGGTTATCAAATCAGCAAATAATGCAATGTAGATTCCTGAAAGCGGAAAATGAACATGCCACAACCAGTTCGGTTCAACGATGACCAGATAGGCGATAACAGTCATAGACAGCAGTTTAAGAAAT
This sequence comes from uncultured Clostridia bacterium, assembly GCA_937900575.1. Classification (GTDB taxonomy): domain Bacteria; phylum Bacillota; class Clostridia; order Christensenellales; family UBA1242; genus Onthoplasma. The sequence goes on along the minus strand of CALCEI010000174.1, from coordinate 999 downwards.
AAACTTACAAATAATGGGATTCCAGAAGTCCATTTTTGTATTGTTCTTCTCTGCAGATATAATATGACAGCTATGGCTGCTGCAAAACATAAAATTAAAAGCAAAACAGCCCAAAGGGATACCTTAATTTTCCTCATAAATTAAGATATTAAACATACAAAAGATTTATCACAAACATTAAGGTAAAGTTTTCATAATTTTCAACCTATCCCCACAAGATTCAACACAAATTTTATACTTTTCCCCTTCCAATTTAATGTCAACATTAATGTCTTGATACTCCACTTCAAAATAATTGCTTATTAGGTAAAAAAAATCAGATTTTATAACTTCCAAAAGGTATTTAGGATTTGTTTGTTTATCTTTTTGCATCATACTTGAAAGACGCTTTGTAATGTCCATTTTATCTCCTTAAATTGTTCGTTTAAGAGCACGTTTAATTGTGCCCCAAAATCCACGATATTTATATGTACAATCAAACAACTTTTTTTCTCCGGCAACAATATTGTTTGTTAAAATTTCAAATGCTCTGTTAACGGCAATTTTGTTGTTGGCAATTTGTTCACTACGGTTGGTAATTACGTTATCATCTTCTGGAATAACACCACCAAATTCAATACCCAAAGTTTTGCCAATATCGTAAACGTCAATCATAACTTTATCTTGAATTAAATCTCCACGTGCACGGTTAACAATAAAACGTTTATTAAAAATTTCATAACTAGATAAAATTGTAACAACTTTATCTGCGTCTCTAATGCTACTTAAATGAGGTGTTGTAACAACAAGTGCTTCGTCTGCACAGCTAACGGCACGTTTAAACCCTGCATCAATGCCAGCAGGACAATCAATAAGCACAAAATCAAACATATGGCTTAAATCGTCCACAACTTGCTTAATTTGCGAAAGTTGAATTGTCAAATTTCTGTTCAATCCTCCACTGGAAAGCAAATACAACAACGGGTAACAATCATCTTGCACAAGCGCTTCTTTAAGCCT
>CALCEI010000173.1 GCA_937900575.1 uncultured Clostridia bacterium | reverse complement strand
CTTAAGCTCATCACAATTCATAAGATAAGCCGAACCCAAAATTGCAAGACTTCTAAAAGCTTTATCCATAATTTCATCTTTAGAAGTGGATGCAAGCATTTGCGCACTTTCCGTTTCCAACTTTTGAAGTTCAGCAAGCATTTTGCCAAAATTTTCAAAAATTTCTGTTTCGGTATAACCCAAATTGCAAGTTGTGGCAAGGATGTAAATCTCTCTATCATATTGTTGCAAATTATAGCCCAAATGTCTAATGTTTTGCACCACTTGATTAATTTTTCCAAGCGCACAAATTGAAGATAAATCAATGTAACTTTCCAATTTAAGCCCACAACCAATTAATGAAATATCACTTGTTAGGTAACCAAATTTATCAGAATACGCAAAACTTATTTTATTATCAAGTTCTTTTGCGCAGTCTTTTATGTTTTTAAGTTTGCCATCTTCATAACCAACACATGCTGTTTTAAGTGTAAAGTGTTCGCCTTCAAACAAACTTACTGCAATGTTTTCTTTGTTTATATATGTGTTGTCGGTTGCACCAAAAGTTAGGCCGGATTTTTGCAAATTTTCTTTAACACCATCACTTAAATTTGCATAATTTGTAAACCCTAATTCTTGCAAATTTTGTTCTGCCAAATCAGCAATAATTTTACGTTTATCTGCATTTAATTTGCAAACAAACTTTTGATCCTTAATGTTTCTAACAACACTTGCTTTTGTTAATATAACATTATTCATTTTCACTCTCCAACTTTTGAATTTTCTTTTTCAACTTTGCTGCATCTTCATACCTTTCTTCGCTTACTGCTTTTGACATTTCTGCCCTTAAAGAAGCAATTTTGCTTGTTTTTGAAGGTGTTTTTGAACTGTTTTCTTGGATAAAGTTGTTAAGTTTTTCTTGTTTATGATTTTCGTAAGGTGCAATTTTCTTAACTAATTTGCTAATTTCATCAGCAAAAGTTTCGTAACAATTTGGACAACCCAACCTGTGAGTTGTTTTAAATTCCCTTAAACTTGTTTTGCAAACAGGGCAAACAACATCTTCCACTTCTTCAAAGGCAAGCATATCACCAAATGGTGCAAACATGTCTTCAAAAATGCTTGTGGGTTCGGTTGAGAACACGCCTTCTTTAATGGCACAATCTCTGCACAAACTTGTTGTTTGGCTAACACCGTTTACAATAAGTGTTGAATGATAAACACTTGCTTTTCCACATCTGTCACAATTGCTCATATTAACTCCTTCCCCCTTCTTGCTTCATTTTCATAATTTCCACAATAACTTGCCTTAAAATATTGCTCCTTAACACATCGTCCATGTTTATTGGATTGTTAAGTGCTTTTGGCGAAACACTGCTTTTAACAAGGCTGGCTTCACGTTTGGTTATCAACTTTCTTGTTTCAAGTTGTTCCAAAATTTGCTGTGCTTCAACAACATTAAGTGGCCTTGAAGTGTATTCAAGTGCATTACTTAAAAAGTTATCATCATTATCTTGCACACGAATAACTTTTATATAGCCACTACCACCACGCTGACTTTCCACAACAAAACCTCTGTTTATTGTAAACCTTGTGTTTAAAACATAGTTTATTTGACTTGGCACGCAAGAAAAGAATTTTGCCAAATCATTACGGCTTAATTCAATGAAATCATCAGTATCTAAACTGCTCATGATAAATTCTTCAATGATATCACTTACACTCTTGTTCATGCGTACCTCCTTTTAACGATTTTTGTTGTTTGACTATCTTTGACCTTATTATATTACTATTATTCCCAAAAGGCAAGTAAAATTGCAAAAATTTTAAAAAATTTCTTAAAACTCTACAAATTCACAACAAAAAAAGGGGTTTTTAACCCCTTTTAAAGTGATTGAATATTGTTTGTGCAGTTGTTTTGTTTACCCCTTTGGTTTGTTCAAGTTCGGTTAAGGTTGCATTTTTTATGTTTTCAATTGTCCTAAACTTGCCAAGCAAAGCACGTCTTGTTGCAGGACCAACACCAGCGATACTTTCAAGCCCACCCCTAAACATTCCTTTTGCACGAAGTTGTCTGTTAAATGTAATTGCAAACCTGTGCGCTTCATCACGAGCAAGTTGAAGTAACCTTAAAGAATATGTGCCTTTTTCCAACATAATTGGCAGACTTCTGTTTGGTTTAAACACTGCTTCTTCCCTTTCGGCCAAACTGACAATATCATTTTTAAAGTTGTTTGCAGTTGTAACTTCAAGCGCAGAACTTAGTTGCCCTTTTCCACCATCAATAACAATAAGGTCTGGCATGGAAGAAAAACTTATGTCATCTGTTTTTAGTTTATCAAAACGGCGTGTTAAAACTTCCTTCATGGAAGCAAAGTCATCAATAAATTCCACACCTTCAATTTTAAATTTGCGATAATGTTTTGGCACTTTTTCGCCATTTAACAAAACCACCATGCTGGCAACAGTAAACGTGCCGTGAGTGTGAGAAATATCATAACATTCAATACGTTTTGGCTCCCTACTTAAATTTAAATCTTTTTTAAGTTGTGCCATTGCACCTACACTTTCGTTTGCGTGCTTTACGTTCTTTTCCAAATTTTTATCCATGTGGATTTGCGCATTTTGTTTGGCGATATCCAAAAGTTTAAATTTGGTGCTACTAATAACTGGTTTCGTAACAATAATTTTTTTGTTTGCCTTTGCATTTAAGAAAAGTTCAATTTCGTCTGTATCTACGTCTGGCATAATGATTTCATCAACATTAAGTGGGTGTGTTGAATAATATTGCAAAACAAATTGTGTGTATGCTTCTGCTTCGTCCAAATAATTTAAGATATCAAACGTTTCAATGCCTTGCAATTTGCCACCACGCACAGAAAGAACGCACATTGCAGAAAATTGACCAATTGTGGAAAGACGGAATACGTCATAATCCACCAATTCGCCCAAACTTGTTATAACTTTTGCTTCCATCTTGTTAAGCATAGCAAGCCTATCCCTAATTTGAAGAGCAGTTTCATAATTTTCCATACGTGAAGCAAGTTCCATTTTTTCTTTTAACACAGTTTCAACCTGTTTTGTGTCGCCTTTTAAAAATCTTATGGCATCTTCCACAACTTTTGCGTAATCTTGCTTGGTTATAAGTTTTGCACATGGTGCTGAGCACAAATGCATTTCTTTATATAAACATGGTTTAATGGTTTTTTTACCTTCGGTAAGGGCAATTTTGCATTTTACAAGTGGGAAAGCATAATTTAAAATTGAAAGTACATCTTTTGCACCAACACCTGCCATATATGGTCCAAAATATTTATCTGTTTTGTTGAGTTTTCGGCTAACTTCAAAACGTGGAAAATCTTGTTTTAAATTAACCTTGATGTAAGCATAAGTTTTGCTATCTTTAAGCAAAATGTTATAAAAAGGTTGATGTTTTTTTATTAAATTATTTTCAAGGGCAAGGGCTTCAAGTTCATCATTTACAACGTAAAAATCAAAATCGGCAACATTTTGTACCATATTACGCACTTTAACATGCTCTTGCTTACGCAAAAAGTATTGGCTTACCCTTTTTTTAAGGTTTATTGCCTTACCAACATATATAACATTTTCATCTGCGTCTTTCATGATGTAAACGCCAGGTGAAGATGGAAGTCTTTTAATCTTATCCTGAATTATATTCATAAAATGATTATACCACAAAACAAATTATATTAAAATCAAATTTAACCCAATCTAATTTTGTTAATTTCACTTGCAACTTGTGGGTCTTCTGTGTATTCTTCCATTTCTTGTTCAAAACTCATGGAAAATTTTTCAACACATTTTTCAATAGCAAACATATCAACACTAGCAATATGTGTCCAATATGAATTGTTATCTTTGCCGTCATAAAATTCTACGGTTGTGTTGTGCTTAAAATATCTGCCATGCATAATGGAATTTCTTACTCTGCGCAATTGCTCCATATCCAAATTTAAGTCAGAAAAGGCATTTTGCAAACTTAATATTGTGTTTGTTGATAAAATTTTAAACAATTGACTTATATACAAATTGGAAAGAACTTGTATTGTGTCCTTTTCAATGTATGCTGATGGTCTGTTGGTTCTTTCTGCAGATTTATCAATGAACTTTTGATAAGGCATTGCACGTTCAACTGCGTTGAAATATTCGCCAACATATTGCATTGTGGAATAAACTTCCAAAGCACGTTCGTGGGCGCAAAGATGGACGCTTGAAAAAGCATCACAAAGCATTGTTTGCATATCCAAGCCCGTGTTTAAATAATAATTTAAATGTTCAACAAAACCTTGACGTTGAAATCTGTCCAAATGCAAAATTGTGTGCGATTCTTCATCTTGCAATTTAATATACTGTTCAAAATTTTCGGCATTTAACAAGCCAAGACGCAAAAGACCAAAAACTTGTTCGTTGTTACAAATTATATCTGTGGTTTTAAGTTCTTCACTCTCTTGAAGATTATGAATTAAAACATCTGTTATTTTGCCAATGGCATAATTTGAAATTTCAACATAACCACTGTTTAATTTTATTTCCCTGCCATAGATGTCACCAGTCATTCTATACTTTCTGTTGGCTTCATCTTGCGTCTCGTCATTGTGGGCAAAAGATTCTCTTATCTTTTTCAACAAGGCTTCTTGATTTAAGTTGTTAATCCTTAAAACGTCGTATAAACCAAATTCTGTAAGAACTCTGTTCAATTCTGCACGTGCAGAAGCAGAAAGTTGCATGTTCATGCTTTTAAATGTTTCGTAGATATAAATAAATTCATGCTCCATAACCACTTCATGAGTTTTTAAAATTGATGCTTCCCACATGCCATTCAATTGCTCTGCATCTTTAACTTTGTCGCCAAATCCAACCCTGTTTGCTTTTAAGGCATTGTAATTTTTGTTTTGCAACCAAAATGCAAAGCCAGAAGAAACATTAATCATGCACTTGATATCATTTGCACTTATGTGTTTATATTGTTTGATTTGTTGGTTGTTTTCCATAGCACTTCCTATGTCGTTATTATAACACGCAATCTTGCCAATTTCAAGTATTGTTTTTTAAAATTTTTAATATATTATTTTATGAAAAAACGCATTTTTAAAATTGTTAGTTTTGTTGTTACCTGTTTCGTTTTAATTTATGTGCCAATTTTTGCCATTGGACAAGCAAAAAATCATGAAATTTACACCGAACAAAATGTGGAAACAAAAATTTACACAATTTGGCACGTGGAAACGTTTGAAGGTGGCTCTGCTCCACGCATAAATTACCTTAAAAAGATTGCAAGAAGTTTGGAAAAGACGCATGCTGGCACTCTGTTTTTAATAAAACAAATTGAAGCAGAAAAACTAAATGAAAGTTTGAAAGAATCTGTGCCAGATATTATCAGTTTTGGTTTTGGTGTTGGCAAAGTGGTGTTGCCATATTTAACCGAACTTAACACTTGTTTTGGCGTTAGAAATGAATTGGTTGAAGCAAGTTTGTTTAATAATAAAGTTTATGCTTTGCCTTACATCGCAAGTGGCTATGCACTGATTACAAATGGAATATTAACACAAAATTTGCATTATGGCCTAACGGGTTACACCCACCCAGAAAATGCTTGTGAAAACCTTAACTTACAACAAAGCGAAGATGAAACGCAATATAAAGCCTACAAAAGTTTTGTTTATGGTAAAGATGTTACACTTTTTGGCACTGCTCGTGATGTGTTTAGAGTGGAAAACTTGAACAAAGTTGGACGCAAAAATGCAAGCATAACTCCAAACAGTGAATACACGGATTTATTGCAGTATGTTGGCATAACAAAAACAGATGAAACAATAAAAGAATTTTTAACTGCCATGTTTGACGATAAAACTCAACAAACATTAGCCGATTTTGGCTTGTTTGGTGTTAAAAACACCAAAATATATAATTCTGGCATATATGATGAAATGGAAAACGCAATTTTTGCTTGCCAAATTGCCAAGGTGTTTGATGAACAAAATTAAAGAATTAACAAACCAAAATCTTAAAGACTATTGCACATTTAAAATTGGTGGAAAAATCAAAAAAGTGTATGTTGCAAAAAGCCAAAATCAACTTGTGGAAGCCTGTACCCTTTGTCACAACAACAAACTACCATATAAAATTATTGGTCTTGGTGCAAATTTGTTGTTTGCAGATAAGTTTTTTGCTGGTGCAATAATTGTAAACCGAAGCAAACACATCACAAAAAAAGATGACGGCTTGTTGGTTGATTCTGGTGTTACAATAAGTGAACTTATAAATTTTTGCCTTAAAAACAATTTGGGTGGCATTGGTTCTCTTTTTGGCATACCTTCAACTGTTGGGGGTGCTGTTGTTAATTCTTTAGGGGCATTTGGTTGTAATTTCAGCGATTTTGTTGAATATGTTGTTGGCATCAGCCCTTCTTCTTTGCAGAAAAAAGTTAAAATTTTAAACAAAAATTGTGGTTTTACGTACAGGGACAGCATTTTTAAACATACTGAATTTGTTATAACTTCAGTAAAACTTAAATTGCCAACCGAACAACCCGCCACCCTAAAACAAAGCATGTTTGATGCCATAAAAAAGAAAACGGCAACTCAACCCCTTGAAAAGCCAAATGCCGGCAGTGTTTTTAAACGCAAGGGCGAACTTATCCCTGCCAAAATTATTGATGAACTCAACCTTAAAGGTACACAATTTGGAAATGCTCAAATATCCACAAAACATGCTGGTTTTATTGTTAATTTAGGCAATGCAAGGTGTGTGGACGTGTTAAAACTGATTAAACTAACAAAAAGAAAAGTTTACCACGCAACTCATCAAAAATTAACCTGTGAAATTGAACTTGTTTGTGGCACAAAAAATTTTTATAAATAAATTTCGCCTTATATAAACTTTATTTGTTTGATTTATTTACGCGTGCGTGATATAATATCCTCAACACTTTAAGGAGAATTATATGGCATTACTTGGAGATTATCACACACATACTCGCTATTCCCGTCATGGACACGGCAAAGGCACTGTTGAAGAAAATGTGCGCACTGCCTATGAAAAGGGCTTAAAACAAATTGCAATAACAGACCATGGCTTTAATCAAAAGGCCTTTGGCGTTAGAAGAAAAGATATACCAAACGTACGTAAAGATATCGAGGAAGCAAAAGAACGCTACCCCGTTGATGTTTTGTTGGGCGTTGAAGCCAATATTATTTCAAGTTACGGCGATATTGACATTGTTGATGAAGATTACAAAAATTTGGACGTTATTTTGTGTGGCTTCCATCAAGTTGTAAAATCAACAAGCAGTAAAGAACAGTTCCGTTTTGTAATTAAAAACATTTTGTGCCATTGGTTGCATCACACAAGCAAAAGGCAACGTGAAAAAAACACAAATGCGTACATTAATGCAATGAGAAAATATGATATTGACGTCATCACCCACTTAAACTATGTTTGCAAAGTTGATGTTGAAAAGGTTGCACGTGTTGCAAAAGAAACAAACACCTTAATTGAACTTAACGGAAAACGTCTTGGCATGACAGATAAAGAAATTTTGGCATGCTATAATGAAGGTTGCAAGTTTATTATCAATAGTGACGCACACAAACCAAACAGAGTTGGAGATTGTCATTTAGGTTTGCAAGCAGCATTACGCCTTAAATTGCCAGATAACTGCATTGTAAACTATAACGATTTGCCAACATTTAAAAGAAAACATAAGAAAAGGAGTTAGTTGACCCATGGAAGACTGCAAACAACAGATTTTATCTTCAATCCCTGACAACACATGTTGCAGTCATGCTTTTTTCAGCATGGTTCTTTTGTTAAATTCCCACATAGAAAAAGAATCTTCCACAATCATCATTAACTCACAAACAGAAATTTCAAACAAATTAATAAAAATTTTAAACAACTTCTACCCTTCTGTTGAAATCAGCATTTGGGATAATTTTTTGCTTCTTTCTGGCAACATCAATCCAATTTTGGTGGATTGTGGAATTGAAGATTTTGATAACTATAATTTTGATTTGTTTGATGCAGAATGTTGCAAACTAACACTTTTAAAAACTTTGTTTTTATTAAACGGAAAATTTTATTACACACAAGATAACAACATAAATTCCAAAGGTTACAGTTTGGAGTTTTATGTGCGCCCAGAACTTGAAAATTTAATTAGAAATCTGCTTAATTATTGTGGATTTGAACTTAAAAATACCAAAAGAATGAACACACTTATTTTCTACACAAAAAACAGCAACACAGTGTGCGATTTACTTGTAAAAATGGGTGCTTCCTACACTGCTTTGGACGTTCAAAATGCCCTTGCAATGAGAGAAATGCGCAATTCAGCCAACAGACAAAACAACTGCTTTGAATCCAACTTGGATAAAACCATTTCTGCTGGTGCAATTCAAGTGGAAGCAATAAATTATTTAATAAAAAATGGCTATTTTGATGCCTTGGACGAAACTCTTAAAGAAATTGCCCTTGCACGTTTGGCAAATCCTGATATCTCCCTTAAAGATTTGCAAACAATTTTAGGCTATAACATCAGCCGTGCAGGAATAAAATATAGGCTTGATAAACTTATTGAAATCTACAAAAACTATAAGGGAGGTAAATAATGAATCCGTTTGTACATTTGCACGTTCACACAGAATATTCTTTGCTTGACGGTGCAGCACGTATCAAAAAATTGGTTAAACTTGCAAAAGAATACAACATGCCAGCAGTTGCAATGACTGACCATGGCAACATGTATGGTGCAACTCACTTTTTTGATGCCTGCAAAGAACAAGGCATAAAACCAATTTTTGGCACAGAATTTTATGTGGACAAAGATTTAACTGTAAAAAATGGCAGACAAAACTTTTCTCACCTTATAATCCTTGCAAAAACCGAACAAGGTTACAAAAATTTGTGTGAATTGAACTCTATAGCCTTCCGTGATGGCTTTTATTATAAACCAAGAATAGATTACAAAACTTTGGAACAATACCACGAAGGTTTAATTTGCCTTTCTGCGTGTTTAGCAGGTGATATTCCAAAATTGATTTTGCAAGAACAATACGAAAAGGCAGAAGAACTTATTTGTTGGTTTAAAAATTTGTTCGGTGAAGATTTTTACCTTGAAATTCAACACAATGGCATTCCAGAACAAGAAATGGTAAATGCAAAATTGCGTGAATATTCAAGCAAATTTGGCATTAAACTTGTTGCAACCAACGATGTGCACTATCTTTTTAAAGAAGATGCCGAAATGCAAGACGTTTTGATGTGTGTTGCAATGCAAAAAATGGTTGATGACCCAGACAGATTAAAATTCCCAACCGATGAATTATACTTTAAAACTTACGACCAAATGCTTGCTGGCCTTCCAAATGATGAAGAAGCCTTGGCTAATACTCTTGAAATTGCAGAAAAAATTGAATTTAAAGGCTTTGAATATGGCCACTACCTCTTCCCTCACTACGAGCCTGAAGGTGGATATAACGAAAAAGTTGGCAAAACGCCAAAAGAGTTTTTGATGCGCCTTGTTGATGAAGGCATACAAGCAAAATATGGTGGATATACAGACGAAATTAAAGAAAGAATTGCAACAGAAATAAACATTATTGAAAGTGCTGGATTTATTGAATACTTCCTTATTGTTTGGGATTACATTAATGCAGCAAAAAATATGGGAATTTCTGTTGGACCAGGCCGTGGAAGTGGTGCTGGTTCGGTTGTTGCTTATGCAATGGGAATTACAAATGTTAACCCAATTAAATTTGATTTGTTCTTTGAACGTTTCTTAAACTTGGAGCGTGTTTCTGCGCCAGACTTTGACGTGGACTTTGAAGATACCCGCCGTGATGAAGTTATTGATTATGTACGCAGAAAATATGGTGATGACCGTGTTGCACACATCGTAACTTTTGGCACAATGAAAGCAAAAAATGCCATAAAAGACGTTGGCCGTGTTTTGCGTATGCCTTATGCCCTACGTGATAAAATTACCAAAATGATTCCAAATTATAAAAGCCCAATCATTCCAAAAGCCTTTGGCTTTAAGGTACCAAAAGAAGGCGATGAAGACTTTGGAACAGTTTATGCCGTACCAGACCTTGTTGAAATGTATAACAACGACCCAGAAGTTAAAAAAGTTGTTGATATTGCTTTGAAAGTGGAAGATTTCCCAAGGCAAACATCAATCCACCCTTGTGGTGTTATTATTGGTGCAGACACCCTGCATAAACATGTACCATTAAGCCGAAATGGCGAAGATATGACAACCCAATACGAAGGTGTAGATATGGAACACTTGGGTCATCTTAAAATGGACTTTTTGGGTTTGTGCAACTTGACTGATATTAAGAGTGCAATTAACCTTGTTAAAGAAAATCATGGTGTGGATATTGATTTTGATAAATCCAACTATGACGACCCAAATGTATTTAAACTCATTTCTTCTGGACGTACTGACGGTATTTTCCAAATTGAATCTGCAGGGTTTAAAAAGTTCTTAAAAGACCTTCAACCAACCTGCATAGAAGATATTGTTGCGGCAGTTTCACTCTATCGTCCAGGTCCAATGGATAGCATTCCAAAATACGTTCACAACAAGCACAACCCACAAGATACCACATACGACCACCCATTGCTTAAACCAATTTTGGAAGTTACTTATGGCTGTATTGTTTACCAAGAACAAGTTATGAAAATTTGCCAAGAACTTGCCGGATTTACCCTTGGCCAAGCAGATAACATTAGACGTGCCATGGGCAAAAAGAAAATGGAAGAAATGTTAAAGTGGAAAGAAGCATTCTTGCATGGCAGAGATGCTTACACAGACGACCATGGCAAATTTAACCCTGCAATTCGTGGTTGCATTGCAACAGGTGTAAGTGAAGAAATTGCAACAAAAATTTGGAACGAAATGGAAGCCTTTGCTTCTTATGCGTTTAATAAATCTCATGCTGCTGCTTATGCTCTTATCATTTATCAAACAAGTTATTTAAAATATTACTACCCTGTTGAAACTTACACAGCAATCTTAAATGACAGAATAACCAAAATTGATAAACTTAAACACTACATTGCAAGTGCAAAAGCAGAAGATATTGCAATTTTGCCACCTGACATCAACTTAAGCAAAACTTACTTTAGCACAGAAGGTAACGCAATAAGATTTGGCCTTGCTGCACTTAAAAATGTTGGTGTTGGTGTTATTGATGATATCATTGCAGAACGCAATGCTCATGGCCCATACAAAGATTTGCCAGATTTTGCTTGGCGAGTAAGTGGTCAGGCGTTAAACAAACGTTGCGTGGAAGCCTTAATTAAATCTGGTGCCTTTGATTGCTTTGGCAGGCCAAGAAGTCATTTGATGGCAGTTTATGAAATTATCATAGACCGTGCAACAGAAAGGAAGAAAAAGTATTTAGATGACCAAATAACAATTTTTGGTGGCGACGAAAAAGATAATGGCTTTATGGGCATTGATGATACCCCACTTATTGAAGAAAGTGAATATCCAAACATCAATGAATATGTAAACACAGTTAAATTGCAATATGAACATGAAATTGCAGGCACCTACCTTTCTGGCCACCCACTTGAAGGCTTTAAAGATGTTATTAGAACATTTACATTTGATTCAAGCATGATTCCAAGCGAAGATATACTTGATGAAAATGGCGATGAAATTGATATTCCAACAACGAACGTTAATGTTTCAAGCGACGAAGACGAACTTTCTGTTGAAGATTTCAATGGACTTCAAAACGGAGACTCAGTTGTTTGTGGTGGTGTAATAACAGAAATTAAAGTTATTCAAACAAAAAGTGGCTCAAGAATGGCTTTTGCAGTTATTGAAGATATGTGTGGTACATTTGAAGCAGTGTTCTTCAACAAAACTTTTGAAAAATTTAAAGATGTTTTGCAAAAAGATACTCTTGTATGCATTCATGGTAAATACACAATTCGTGAAGGCAGACGTCCATCAATAAACGTGGATAATTTGGACATTTTAAGCGAAGATGAAGACGAAAATGATGTAGCCGTAAAGGAAGAAGTTGTTGAAGTTTACAAACCAAAAAAATTATGCTTGAAATATAGCATTAATGATGGCATTTTGCACGATGCAGTTAAGAAAATTTTATCTGGGTATAACGGTCAAGATGAAGTTTATATTAAAGACGTAACTTCAGGCAAAGCATTTAAATCTAGCCAAACTGTTACAATAAGAGAAAGTTTAATTTACGAACTTGAAACAATTTTGGATAAGGCAAACATTGTAATTAAAGAATAAAAAATGAGCAAGAAATTGCTCATTTTTACATATCTTCATCTTCTTTTTTCTTTTCCTTTTTCTTTTTATAACCAAACAATTTAAGGCGGCCCTTGGAAAACACGGTTACAATCAAAATATACATACTTGAAATGCCAATTAAAAAGTAAATTATACGGCTAAAAACGTTTGCCTGCGTGCCAAATATTCCGGCAACAAAATCGTATTGTAAAGTGCCTATGGTAAGCCAATTTAAACCACCCAAACATGTAAGAATAAAAGCAAAAATTCTCATAACTACCTCACATATATTGTTTGGTAAAAATGAGAATTTTATACTTTGTTTGTTAAGTTAAATTATTTTTATCTAACTCTGCTTTAATTCTTTTATATGCAAAAGGTGTAACATAATCCACAACTTTATATGGACAAGCAGTTGCACATTTGTTGCAGAAAACGCATTTGCTATAATCAATTTGTGCGTAAAGTTCGCCATGCCTATCATATTTCATGCTTATTGCACCTGTTGGGCAAATTTTACTGCATACTCCACAACCTTTACAATCGTGTTTTGCAACTTTAACTTTGTGTTGAAGACATGCAAATTGAACTTTTTGCATAAGTTTGTTTTTATGTAAACTTGTGGTTGTATCCACTGCTCCAAAATTGAAATCTTCAATCTTAAATTTTTCCAATTTCTCGTCTGTAAGGTCAAACAACCATTCTTTGTTAAGGTATTTGTGTTTTATGCCTAATTCAACAACTGTATTTTTTAAATCTGCACCAAAAATGGAAAGCAAGGCAGAATCCAAACAGAAGGCATTTTCACTTACACCAAGGCAAGAAACCAAACGTTCAGATTTGCCACTTTCAAGTGCCACGATGCCATCAACGACGTTTAAAATTAACTTGTTTTTTACTTTGGACATGATGTCCACACAATATTCGTTAAAATCGTGAACTGTATCAAGCCTGTTAAGTACAACATTTTTAAGTTTTCCTGGTACAAGACCAAACATATTTGTTACTGCACCAAGATATCCAAAACGGTCATCAAATTTAAGTTTGCCAACATTTACAATTGCGTCCACTCCATCAATAAGGCTAAGCAAAGTTGCATTTTTGCACTTTATGCCATCTTCCACTTCAAACAATTTTGTTTTTAAGTTGTGATTGAGTTTGCATTTTGTTAAATTGGCAACTTCAAGCATGCCCGTACCATAATAAACGGCATCTAACTTGCTGGTTGAATATGTTCCAAATGGACAATCTGCAACAATGCATTCAACACCAAGTTCACCAAGCACATTAACAAGTGCCCTAACAACATTTGGGTGTGTTGTTTGTGCTTTGTCTGGAGAAACACCTTTTGATAAGTTTACCTTTAACATAACACGCATTTTTGGTTTAAAAAGTGTGGCAACTTTAAGGTTGTCAATACTCTTTTTTAATGCTTCTTCAATAGCACTTAAATCGTAACTATCAATGTATTGTAAAGATACAGAATTTATCATACTTTAATATTACATTATTGAATGCCATTTGTCAAACAATAAAAATAAACAAAGCAATTCATTTGCTTTTTTGTGTGTTTTAAATTAAAATAAACGTATGATAAAAATTTGGGGCAAACTTATTGTTAAAGATACAGTTATAAAATCAAAGACCATTGAAGTTGATGAAACTTCCACTTCTTTTTTTGAAATGCTTAAGTGCTTAAGCGAAAGTTTAAACATTGCAACCCCTGTTTTGTTGGATAAACACGTATACGATTTTAACTTATTCCACACCTGCATTTTTAAACCTGACGACTTTGTTGAAAGTGTGGTGTTTGATAAATTTGTTTTGGAACTTTTAAGAGATTAGCAATTTTTTTGTTTTTTGGCATATAATATCATGCAAAAATGTGCAATAAAAAAACATTAAAATATAGTTGACATAACATTTATATTAATGTTATAATCAAGCGTTGCAATGGGAAAACTGTTGCAATTATTTTGTTGGAGAGAATTATGGAAGAAAAGACATTTATGACACAAGAAGGTTTGGAAAAAACCAAAGAA
>CALCEI010000172.1 GCA_937900575.1 uncultured Clostridia bacterium | reverse complement strand
ACGGTTTGTTCTGCGAACGTATTTTTGGACCTAAAAAAGACTGGGAATGCCATTGTGGAAAATATAAAAGAGTAAGATATAAAGGCGTTGTTTGTGATAAGTGTGGCGTTGAAGTTACAAGAAGCAAAGTTCGTCGTGAACGTATGGGTCACATCGAACTTGCTTGCCCTGTAAGTCACATTTGGTTCTTTAAAGGTGTACCTTCAAGAATTGGTATTGTGCTTGATATGAGCCCAAAACTTTTGGACGAAGTGTTATACTATGTAAGTTACGTTGTTCTTGACCCTAAAAACACAGAATTTACCTATAAACAAGTTATTAGGGATAGAGAATACCGTGAAGCCGTTGAAAAATACGGTCCAGATGGTTTCCGTGCCGGAATGGGTGCAGAAGCAGTTAAAGAACTTTTACAAAACATAGACCTTGAAAAAGAAAGAGAAGAGTTGACCGAGATTATGCATAAATCCAAAGGTCAAAGAAAACTTAAAGCAACCAAGAAATTGGAAGTTATTGACGCATTTATTAAGAGTGGAAATCAACCAAGTTGGATGATTATGGATGTAATTCCAGTTATTCCACCAGATTTGCGTCCTTTGGTTCAAATTGATGGTGGCAAATTTGCTGCTTCAGATTTGAATGATTTGTATAGACGTGTTATTAACCGTAACAATCGTTTGAAAAAATTGATTGAACTTGGAGCACCAGAAATTATCGTTCGTAACGAAAAACGTATGCTTCAAGAAGCCGTTGATGCATTGTTTGATAACGGTAAACGTGGCCGTGCCGTACAAGGTAGCCGTCAAAGAGATTTAAAATCTTTAACAGCATCTTTAAAAGGCAAGCATGGTCGTTTCCGTCAAAACTTGCTTGGTAAACGTGTGGATTATTCTGGCCGTTCAGTTATCGTTGTTGGCCCAGAACTTAAAATCTATCAATGTGGTTTGCCAAAAATGATGGCTTTGGAATTGTTCCGTCCATTCATTATTAAACGTTTGATTGAAATGAATGCAACAAACAACTTGAAGAAAGCAACTCGTATGATTGAACAAGAAAGGCCAATCGTTTACGATATTTTGCAAGAAGTTGTTGCAGGTCACCCAGTGTTGTTGAACCGTGCGCCAACCTTGCACAAACTTAGTGTTCAAGCCTTTGAACCTATCTTAGTAGAAGGTAAAGCAATCCGTTTGCCACCTTTGGCTTGTGGCGGCTTTAATGCCGACTTCGATGGTGACCAAATGAGTTTGCACGTTCCACTTTCAGTGGAAGCAAGAACAGAAGCAAGAATGTTAATGTTGGCTTCCAACAACGTTCTTAAACCAAGTGATGGTGCTCCAAACATGGTTCCTTCACAGGATATGATTTTGGGTAACTATTACATTACAACCTACCGTGACGGTGCAAAAGGTGAAGGCATGACCTTTGCAAGTGTTGATGAAGCACAACTTGCACACGAAAACGGAGAATTAAGCCTTCAAGCAAAAATCAATTTGCGTAGAACAGTTGAATTTGAAGGTAAACCACTCACAGGAAGAATTGAAACTTCTTTGGGTAAAATTATCTTTAACAGTATAATTCCTCAAGATTTAGGCTTTGTGGATAGAACAAAGAAAGAAAATGCTTTGTTGTTTGAAATGAGTGACGAAATCAAAAAAGGAACATACAAAAAACTTATTGAAACATGTTATCGTAAACATGGCACAAACACAACTGTAACCATGATTGACGATATCAAGAACATGGGTTACAAATATTCCACACTTGCAAGTGTATCCTTCTCAATCTTTGATTTGACAGAAGCAAAAGAAAGAGCAGGCATCATTGAAGAAACAGATAAAGTTGCAAGACAAAATGATGAAATGTACATGCAAGGTTTCATGAACTATTCAGATAAAAAATCCAAAAACATGGGTATTTGGGATAAAACAAGTGAAGATTTGGTTAAAGTTACATCTGCGCAGATGGACAAATTCAATCCACTTAAAGTTATTCTTGTATCTGGTGCTCGTGGTTCTGAAGGCCAATTGAAACAACTTAGTGGTATGTTGGGCATCATGGATGCTGCATCTGGTGGTGTATCCGACGTTCCTGTTAAATCTAACTATAGACGTGGTTTAAGTCCATTGGAATATTACAGTGCTGCACGTGGTTCACGTAAGCAATTGATGGATACTGCGTTGAAAACAGCCGATTCTGGTTATTTGACAAGAAGATTGGTTGATATTGCTCAAGATACAACAGTTACAGAAGAAGATTGCTTTGCATCTTTGGAAGAACCTGTAAAGGGTATTGAAGTTACAGAAATCAGGGCAAACGGCACAGTTGTTGAAACACTTGAAAACAGAATTGTAGGTCGTTACACAAGTGCGCCTGTTGTAAACCCAAAAACCAAAAAAGTTATTGTTGGCGAAGATGAATTCATCACAGATGCTCTTGCAAAAGAAATTGCAGGTTGTGGTATTGAAAGTGTTGCAATAAGAAGTTTGTTGACATGTAAAGCAAAATCAGGCGTTTGTGCAAAATGCTATGGTAGAGATATGTCCACAAACGATATTGTACACGTTGGTGAAGCAGTTGGTGTTATTGCTGCACAATCCATTGGTGAACCTGGTACACAGTTAGTTCTTCGTACCTTCCACAGTGGTGGTTCTGCATCTAACGATATTACATCTGGTTTGCCAAGGGTTGAAGAAATTTTTGAAGCACGTAATCCAAAAGGTGCCGCAGTAATTTCTGACATTGGTGGTAAAGTTTCCATCAACCAAATTGATAAGCGTTTTGAAGTTGTTGTAAAAGGCACAACAGAAGAAAGTTATATTTTGCCTTATGGCTCTACAATCAAGGTTAATGCTGGAGATACAATCACAGCTGGTACAGCTTTGACAGAAGGTCCATTAAATCCAAAAGATGTGTTGCGTACACGTGGTGTAAAAGCAGTTCAAGAATATTTGCTTA
>CALCEI010000171.1 GCA_937900575.1 uncultured Clostridia bacterium | reverse complement strand
ACTTGCTTTGCCTGAGATCTAATTTCTTCCTTTTGGAAATTGCATCTTGCAATGGATTGTGCTGTAAAATTAAGTTTGCCATTATAAAGCCTGAATGAGCCATAACAACATACTTTCATACCAATTTCAATAACATCACCTTTCAATTCATCCTTTTGTGAAGGGAAAATTGAACAATAAAGAAATTTGGCGTCTGCTTTTATGCTAAAACTAAAAAATGTTCTGTCCACTTCTTGTTGTACGCCGTCAACTTTAACTTTCTTTTTATAAGTTTTCTTTTGCCAGTTTGTAACTTCACCACAAATTACAACGTTTTCAATTGGTGCTTTAACTTTGCTAAAATCTATTGCAACAGAATAATCACTGCGCCCAATTATATTTGTAACGTCAGTTAATGTATATATTGTCTTATGTTCTGCTTCTTTTATACTTTGTTCCAATTCTGCATTACTTTCAATGAAACTTGTTGTTTCAACTTCTTTTTCATTTTTTTTGCTGAATTTAACAACAAAATCTGCCATAAATGTTTCTTTTAACTTGCCAGCAACCATGTTTGCCCTGTCAAATTCAGTTACGTAATTATATGCAAAAGTGGATAGATTTAAGGTTACAGTTACGGTTAAATTTTCAATTTCAACAGTAATGTCATCATAAGTTAACCCTTGTGAAAACGCAGGGAAATGATTAATTATTGTTGTTAATGTGTGATTTGCAATTGTGTGTTTATCAAGTGGACAAGATATAAAATTGACCTTAAAACTTACAAAATCGCCAACAATTGAAGTTAAAGTGCTGTTTATTTTTGCAAGATTTTCTTCGGTTGAATGAAAAACGTCTGGATTATAAAAAAAGTTTACGGTACATACATTTTCATGCTCCGAATATGTTGCATTTTTAAATTTTAATCCAGCAAACAAATTGTCTAACGCTGTAAATAATTCATCCATAATTAAATTATAACAATAAAAAAAGGAAGTGTCAAACACTTCCTAAATTTACAATACAAATTGCAACACATCCACCACAACAACAAACAGCAACAAAGCAATTAAACCAACGTTGTTAATTGTGTTAATAATTTCCCTTTTAACCGGCTTTCGCCTTATTGCTTCAATAAGCAAGAAAATCATCTGGAAACCATCAAGTGCTGGAATTGGCAACAAGTTAAACACAGCTAAATTTACGGAAATTACAGGAATAAGCACAAGCAAAACAGAAAAGTTCTGTTGTGTTGCGGTTGCCATCATTTTAATTGTTGTAACTGGTCCACCAATGCTCTTAATATCTAGTTGACCGGTTATCAATTGACCAAATATTATTAA
>CALCEI010000170.1 GCA_937900575.1 uncultured Clostridia bacterium | reverse complement strand
TTTGCGATTTCTGATTTGAATCCAGCAACTGCCCAGTCCCAAATCAGTGGCGGCAAGGTGCAAATAAGTCATGGCAATGGAACTGTCCTCCACCCAAACATCAGACTTTTCGGAATCAGCAAAAACGATTATTGCAGCCGCAGCATTTTTCAACATTTGGGAGCCAGCGTTTTTTGCTTCCGACAATTTTTCAAGTTCGGCAGGGGAGGTAACGATCTTAAAATCGCAGGGCTTTTTATTTCTGCTGGTCGGAGCCAATTTTGCTGCGGCAATTATTTTTTCCAAAACAGTTTCCGAGATTTTTTCGTTTTTATATTCACGGACACTGTGACGCTGTTCAATTAACTTAAAAAATTCCATAAACTGGGATGAAATTCATTCCAGTTTTTCTTATCTAACAAATTAATTTGTTCACTATCTCCAATTTCCAAACCACTTGTGCAAATTCTAATTGCCCTTATTGGATTAAAAGTTTTGCCAACCAATTCCAAAAACAACTCATAACTCAAGGCAAAAATATCTTGTTCGTTGCTGAAAGCATAAGAGTAGGAATGTTGTGCAGAAACGTAAGAAAAATCTGCAAATTTTATGCCAACATGTAATGTTTTTGCCCTAAATTTATGTGCACGCAACCTTGAAGAAACTTTTGCCGATAAATCACACAAAAAGTTCTTTATTTCTTCCAAAGTTCTCATATCTTTAACAGCAGTAGCCCCGTTGCCAACACTTTTTGTATCTTCGTCCTGTGGTGTAATTAAAATGTCATCATTAATTCCTGCAACTGCATTGTGCAAATATTCGCCAACAACACCAAAATGTTCACACAAAAATTCGGTTGTTTGGTTGTATAAATCCAGTAAGGTTACAATATTCATATTTCTAAGTTTTTGTGCAGTGTGCTTACCAATCATAATCATATTTTCAATTGGCGTTTTTTTAAGAATTTCAAGGTGGTTTTTGTGGTCTATTATGGTTAAACCCATTGGTTTTTTCATATCACTGCCAAGTTTTGCAAGTGTTTTGCCAAAGGATACACCAATGGAAACAGAAAGGCCCAATTCATCTTTAACTTGTGTTTGAATGCGTTTTGCAAGTTCTTCTGCAGTGCAGTTAAAAAATTTTAAACTTGCCGTAACGTCAAGCCAACACTCATCAATGCCAAAAGGTTCAATGATATCTGTATATTGACTATATATTTTGTGAGCACGTTTACTGAAATCTTCATAAAGTTCAAAGTGTGGCGAAACACAAACAAGAGTGGGGCATTTTTGCTTTGCTTCCCAAATTACGTCACCTGTTTTTATGCCGTAAACTTTGGCAAGATAATTTTTTGCAAGCACAATGCCTGTGCGTTTTTCTGGGTTGCCTGTTACTGCCACTGCAAAATTTTTTAGTGAAGGGTTCATCAAACACTCAACTGAAGCGTAAAAATTATTCATATCAACGTGCAAAATGGTGTGTTCCGTGTTCATATAACCCTCCTTAATTTAACCATATTTTAGCACAAAGAAAAAGGAAAATCAACAGATTTAGAACATTTGTTCGATAAATCTAAAAACAACAAAGCAAGGCATAAAACTTGACAACGTATTTAAATTTTGTTAGCATATTTTTATGAGATTTATAAACACCGAATTCATCAAAAGTGCAAGCAAAAAGGCTGAATTTATTGCTGATGACCTTCCACAATTTGCAATTGTTGGCAGAAGTAATGTTGGCAAAAGCAGTTTAATAAATTTGCTTACTAATAACAGCAAAATGGCAAAAACAAGTTCAATGCCTGGGCGCACACGTCTTGTTAATTATTTTTGCGTAAACAAACAGTTTTATTTGGTGGATTTACCCGGTTATGGCTTTGCAAAAGCAAGCAAATCAACAACTTCTGCTTGGGACGCAGTTATGAACGATTATTTTACTTCAAACCCTAACCTTAAAGTTGTGCTTGTGCTTGTTGATGCAAAAGTTGGTGCAACGGCCTTGGATTTACAGATGTTAGATTATCTTGCAGAGAACGAAATTCC
Source organism: uncultured Clostridia bacterium (assembly GCA_937900575.1). Lineage (GTDB taxonomy): Bacteria > Bacillota > Clostridia > Christensenellales > UBA1242 > Onthoplasma. The sequence continues at coordinate 11,096 of CALCEI010000170.1, read as the reverse complement.
TGCAATTATTGTGCTTACGAAATGTGATAAAATTAATCGTAGCGACCTTAACTTACGCATTGATAAAATAAACAAAGAATTGCGTTTTGCAAAAGAACGCATTGTGCCAACAACTGCAACAAAAAAGCAGGGCACAGAACGCATTGCAGAATTGCTTGAAGATTATTTGAATTAAAAAAGAAGGCCAAATTGGTCTTCTTCTTTTTTGCCTATCTTGTTTGTGTTTGTGGGGCAACTGCTGTTGGGTAAAGTGGCAAATCAAACACGCCTGGGCAAACGTCACCGGTTGTGTAAGGTGTGCATGGTGGAATTGGGCAATAACCATAACTTGGCACAAGCACATCAACAACTGCAACAACTTTCAAAATTGAAGTTACGCAAGCATTAATTGTGAAGCCACCTGTTGTTGGGTTATAAGTGCCAACAGAAATTACAGCGCTTCCAAAGCCAACCACATCAATTGGTGTAAGAGATGGTTGTGGCACATAAAGAACAACGTCTTGTGGAATTGAAATTGTGCCGGTTGCCGTTCCTGGTGTGTTGTTTGAATCTGTGTATGTAACTGTTACAGGAATGTTTACTGTTGCTTGAACACGTGCAAAGTTTGGTCTATCATCAAACCTTGTTATTGTAAGGCCGGTTACAGTTGCAGTTCCACCTAAGGAATTTCCACTTACAAACGTTAATGGTGTTGTTGGACTTGGTGGGTTGAAACCTGTTAATGTAAGGTCATAATCTTCAATTTGAGTTTGATTCATACAAGCATCAAAAACTTTTGTTGTTTGAATGCAAATTCTTTCACAAAGACCATTGGTTACATTGTTTGTTTGCCCTGGGAAAATCCCTTGCCTTGACTCTGTATAAAAAGACATTTTTTAACCTCCTAAAATACTAATATATATTATTCACAAAACCAAAAAGTTGTTAACAACCAAACGGCAATATAATTGACATAAAAAACATTAAATGATATCATAAAACTAGATAAAACAGGTAATTTTAATGAAAGTTTATTCAATTTCAGATTTACATCTTGATATTAACAACACAAAGCCAATGGATATCTTTGGCCCTGTTTGGCATGGGCACGAAGATAAGATTGTGGAAGATTGGAACAGTAAGGTTGCAGATGATGATGTTGTTGTTCTTGCTGGGGACTATTCTTGGGCAATGAAAATTGAAGATGTTAAACCAGATTTTGAATTTTTATCTAACCTTAAAGGTAAAAAGATTATTATACGTGGCAACCATGATTATTGGTGGAGCAGTTTAAGCAAAGTGCGTGCCTTACTTCCAGAAAACACATATGCACTTCAAAATGATGCAATAAAACTTGGGGACTATATCTTTTGTGGCAACCGTGGGTGGCTTATTCCAGAAGGTAAATTGGATACAGACGAAAACAAAAAGATTTATGCACGTGAACTTATAAGGCTTGAAATGTCACTTAAAGCGGCAAAACAACTTCAAACAAATGGGGAAAAGATTGTGTTTGTAACGCATTATCCACCTTTTAATAATAAAGTGGAGCCAAGTGACTTTACACACATGATTGAAGAATATGGTGTGGATACTGTTATCTTTGGTCATTTGCATGGATACGTAAACCCAAAGATGCTTTATAATGAGATAAATGGCGTAAAATACTATTTAACAAGTTGTGATGCAGTAAATAATACACTTGTGGAGATTTTTTAATGGAATTTAAACACGTTTCTGTTTTAAAAGAAGAGAGTATATCAGGGTTAGAGATTAAACCTGATGGTGTTTACGTGGATTGCACAACAGGGGGTGGTGGACACTCTTTGGAAATTGCAAAGTGCCTTACAACAGGCAGGTTGATTTGTTTTGATAAAGATACTGATGCCTTGGTGGCGGCAAAGGAAAGGCTTAAGGACCATTTGGATAAAATTACCTTTGTAAACCGTAATTTTTTGGATATTGACACGGTGCTTGAAGAATTGGGAGTTGACGCAGTTGATGGAATTTTGGCAGACCTTGGCGTAAGCAGTTATCAATTGGATACAGCCGAGCGTGGTTTTAGTTTTAGGGCTGATGCTCGCCTTGATATGCGTATGAACAAAACTCAACCACTTGATGCTTACACGGTTGTTAACACATATAAAGAAGCAGATTTATCCCGCATAATGTATATGTATGGGGAAGAAAAAAATTCGCGCCAAATTGCACGTAAAATTGTGGCACAGAGAGCAAAAAAGCCAATTGAAACAACTTTTGAATTAAGGGATATTGTTGTTTCAAGTTATCCACCAAAGTTTGCACACAAACCAAGTTTATGCAACAAAGTGTTTCAGGCAATAAGAATTGAAGTGAACAATGAACTTGAAGACTTGTCGATTGCAGTCGAAAAAATGTTGCTTAAATTAAAAAAATCTGGTAGACTATGCATAATAACATTCCATCCGTTGGAAGATAGGATTGTTAAACAAGCCTTCAAACTGCACTCAACTGATTGCATTTGCCCACCACATTTGCCAAAATGTGTTTGTGGTCATCATGCTGATGTAAGTTTGGTTACAAGGCACCCAATTGTGCCAACAGACAATGAATTGCTTTCAAATTCAAGGTCTGCAAGTGCAAAATTAAGGATTGTGGAAAAATTATAATGGAAGAAATGGAAGATTTGGAACGTGAAGTGGAATCAACCACTGCAATAGCAACAGAAACTCCAGAAGTGGAAACGCAAGAAGTAACACATCTGGAAGATCTTCCACGCCTTGAAGACTTGCTTAAGACAGAACAAGAAATTGAAAAGGCACCAGAACTTAAAGGGCTTAAAGAAGTTGAAGAAACACCAACTGCAATTGATAAACCTTTTGCAATGAAAAAGGATCAACAAAAAGCCTTTGCAAAACGCAGGCTTAAACTTGTAACTGTAATTTATTCCATTGTGGCATGTTTGCTGTTAGCCTTCACCTGCGTTAATGTTGCAACCATGATAAGTTTAAACAGAGATATCAACACTAATACAAACACAATAAATGTTGAAAGTGCAAGGTTGGAAGAACACTTAAATCCACCACCAGCAGAAGAGGGTGCAGAAATTTTTGTTTCACTTAATGAGCCAAGAGATTATTCTGATGATAAGGTTGAAATAACTTTCCTTGATAAACTTACAATTTTGTTCCGTAACTTGTTCGGTTAAAAATTAAAGATGCGGTTTAAGCATCTTTTTTACATTAATTTGCAACATTTGACATAATAATTATAATTTGATATAATATCCAAAGTGGAGGAAATGATTATGAGAAAGATGACTCATGATGAAATTAAAAATAAATATTTTGGTAAGGAATCACATTTTTCAGTAGGAGATCATACAACAAAAGAATGTGCCAAGTTAATTAAAAACTTGTCTAAAGAAGAAATTGCATGTTTTATAACAAAATGTGTAGATGGTGTTTATCTCGCTGAAGTAGAAAAGTACGACCATAAATTAAATATCCGACTTAATGACGACGATGGTAGGTTATCACTTAATGGAAGATACGTAATATTAACAATCACTGTACCTAATAATAAGGTTAACGATATTAAATTGGAAACAAGGTTTGAATATGACAAAGATTGCAAACTTACCCCTGAACAATTTAATGATGAAATTAAAAAATTGTTTACAGGAAAATTGATAAAAGAAATATATTCTGATGAAAAGATAGAGCAATATAAGTATTCGAATGAGATGATTGAATTTGAAAAATTACAAAAAAAATTCAAATCCTTTTTCGAAGATTATGCATACTATGTTAAATATAATCAATTGTCAGAAGAACATTGTGATGAATTGAAAGAAGCACTTTCTAAAGTGTATAAAGATACCAAAGTTGAAGTTTTGGAAAAATTAGAAAACAAAGAAAATAGTTGTGAGCATACAGTACAGTAAACTCTATTCCGTAATTTGTTCGGTTAAAAATTAAAGATGCCATTGGCATCTTTTTTTTGTTGCATTGTAAGATGCACTTATTTTAAGTGGTTTTAACAGCAAATTCTACTTACAGTAGAGTTGTTTTTTATTGTGTAGAACAATAGAAAAGCATTCTAATTTATTTAATTTATACTTTATAGTTAAACATGGTTTATTCTATTGAGTTATATAATATTTATTTATATAATTGCACCGTAAACTTAAATAAGTTTAAAGGGAAAATATGATAAATTTGCTGTTTACCGGCAATGCAGGTGCTTATGATGGCCTTGCAATGTCACTGCTATCCATAACAAAACATTGTAAGCAAGAATTAAACGTTATTGTGCTTACAATGGATTTGCATGAGATTAAAGAAACATATTGCCCAATTTCAAAGGAAGATATAAAACTTTTGGAAGACAAAATTAAACTTGTGAACGCAAACAACAAAATTACACTTGTTGATGTAACCGAACTGTTTTGGCAAGAAAATGGCAAAAGCAAAAACATGGAAAACAGTTATTCACCATATGCGTTTATTAGGTTGCTTGCAGATAAAGTTGAAATTATCCCAAACAAAATTTTATATTTGGATATTGACATCATGGCAAACGGCGATATTGCTGAACTTTATGATTACGACGTAACTAACTATGAATATGGTGCAGCAAGGGATTATTATGGCAGAATTTTCTTATCTCCAATCAAACATAACTACATCAATTCTGGTGTTATGTTGCTTAATATGGAAAAAATTAGGCGAACAAAATTGTTTGAAAGGTGTAGGGAAGTTGTAAACAACAAAAAAATGATGTTCCCAGACCAAAGCGCATTAAACAAGTGTGCACAAGCAAAATTATACTTGCCAATGAAATATAACAGCCAAAGACGTTTACACAAAACTGACGTTATCAGGCATTTTTGCAAAGGCATAAGATGGTACCCATGCTGGAATTATAAAAGCGAAAAGGGTAAGCATTGCCAACCATTTTCAAAACACTTTAAGTTGTTCCATACTGTGAACGTAAAACCATGGGATATTTGGGGCATGCACAACATTTTAAAATGCTATGAATTTGATGACATTTATGAAGAATTAATAGAACTTAAAAAATTAAGAGGTGAAAATTGTGGAAAATAGAATTAACAATATAAAAAGAGTGGAAATACCTGTGTTCTTTTCAACAGATGATAATTATGTGCCATATTTGGTTGTGGCGATAAGGTCTTTGATTGATACAGCAAGTTTAAACAACAATTATATGCTTTATATTTTAAACACAGGTTTAAGCACTGAAAGCAAAACAGTTTTAAAGGATATGGAAACATCAAACGTACATATTGATTTTGTTGACGTAACTTCAAAAGTTAAAGACATTAAGGAAAAACTTACAGCACAATTGAGAGATTATTATTCTCCATCAATTTTTTACCGTTTGTTTATTCCTTCAATGTTCCCAAAATATAAAAAGGCATTATACTTGGATTGTGATATTGTGCTTGTTGATGACGTTGCAAATTTGTTTAACATTGATTTGGGCAACAATTTGATTGGTGCAATTAACGACGAAACAGTTACAGATAGTGATATCTTCTGTTATTACACAAAAAATGCCTTGGGTGTTGATGGAGATAAATATTTTAATTCAGGTGTTATTTTAATTAATAGCGATAAATTTAGGCAAGATAAAATTGAACAAAAATTCATTTATCTTTTAAGCAATTATAACTTTGGCACCGTTGCTCCAGACCAAGACTATTTAAATGTTCTTTGCAAGGATAGAGTTACATACATCAACAAACAATGGGATAAAATGCCAATTGCCGACCCAAATTTTAAAGAAGAAGATTTAAAACTTATACATTACAACATGTTCCAAAAGCCTTGGAAATATCAAGGTGTTATGTATGAAGATTATTTTTGGGAAGTGGCAAAGAAAACACAATATTATGATTTCCTTTTAAATGTGAGACACAACTATACTGACGAAAAGAAAGAAAAAGATTTTAAAGCAGGTACTATTTTGCTTGAATATGCAAAAAAGATTGCCGATGATTTAAACAATTTTAAAAGGGCTTTGGATAAAGATTGTTGCATTATGGCAGCAAAACAAAACAGAGTAATACGTGAAAGTGCAGAAATTAATGTGCTTGACGATTTGTTAAACTTTTTATTTAGCGATGATGAAGACAATGATGAAAGTCTTCTTGTGGCAGGTGTTATTGTTGGACGTGCTAGTGCTTAAAATTTAATTTATAAAAGATGCTTCAGCATCTTTTTTTGCGTTCTAGTCTAGAATTGGTGATTTTTTAATAGAATAAACTATGAAAAACAAAAAACATTTTTTAACCTTTTATAATCTTTATGGTTTTCAACGTAGATTTGTTGCCGTTTTGGTGGCATTTGTTGTGTTGTTTATTGCACTTATTGGAAGAATTTTTTATTTGCAGATTATTGACGGCAAACACCTGCAAGTTTTGGCCTCTGATGAGTGGCTTAGAGATTTGCCTTTAAGTTCCAAACGTGGCGAAATTTTGGATTGTTCGGGTGTAAGTTTGGCAACCACCGTCACAACTTATGATTTATATGTGCGTGCACGTAGTGTAACAAATGCTGATGGCTTGGCAAGTGAAATTTCTAGGTTGCTTGGCATTGATTACGAAACTGCATTAAACAAAGTGAAAGATACGGGGCAAAGTGAAGTGCTTGTTAAAATGCAAGTTGATTCCGACATTGCTTTGGAATTAAGCAAATTTGATGGAGTGTACCTTTCTCAAAACGTAAAAAGGGTTTATCCATATTCTAACCTTTTAACACAAGTTTTGGGGTATTGCACAATTGATAATTCTGGTCAGGCAGGGCTTGAAAGTTATTATGACAAATACCTTAAAGGTGTGGACGGCAAAGCACTTACACAAACCAATGCACAAGGCAAAGAGATTGAAAATTCACTTGCGTATTATATTCCAAGTGTTCCTGGTGCAAACTTGACAACCACATTGGACGTGCAAATGCAAACCATTTTGGAACGTGAACTTAAAACTGCATATGATGAAAACAAAGCCTTGGGTGTTAGCGGCATAATTTTGGATTCAGTTACGGGTGGCATAAAGGCCATGAGTTGCTTGCCAAATTTTGACCTTAACAACGTGCCAAGAAGTGATATTTTGTTGCTTCAACAACAAAGCAAAAACAGTGCAGTGGTTGATGTTTACGAGCCGGGCAGTACATTCAAACTTGTAACCTTAGCAGCAGCGCTCAATGAAGGTTTAACTTCTGTTGACGAACACTTTTATTGTGGTGGCAGATGCAGTGTTGACGGCGAAATAATAAAGTGTTGGAAAACAACAGGGCATGGCAGTGAAACTTTGGTGGAAGCGTTTAAAAATAGTTGCAACTGCGTGTTTGTAAATTTGGCATTAAGAATCGGTGTAGAAAAATATTACGAATATTTAGACCTTTTTGGTTTAGGACAAAAAACAGGAGTTGATATTTCCAGCGAAAGCAGTGGAATTATTATGCCAAAAGAGCAGGTTAGAAACGTGGATTTGGCACGTATTGGTTTTGGTCATGCCATTGCTGTAACTGAACTTCAAATGGCGTCGGTTTACGCAAAAATCACAACAGGTTATGATGTAACACCACACTTGCTTGATAGTTTAAAAACAGAAACGGAAACTTTGATGAAAAACACAACATCAAAAACCAAACTTAAACTTAAAGCAGAAACAATTTCAACAATCAACAACATGCTTGCAAACAACATCAACAGCGAAGGAAATTTAACATTTGTGGAAGGTTATGATGTTGGTGGCAAAACAGGAACGGCGCAGAAGTATGATTCACAAGGCAAAATTGCAACGGGTAAATATATTTCTTCCTTTATTGGAACGTACCCAGCCACAAACCCAAAATATGTGCTTATTATTTGTGTTAACGAGCCAAGTGCAGGTGCTTATTATGGTGGAGTGGTTGCAAAGCCTGTTGGCAAACGTATTTTTGCTGAAATTTTTAATGTTAAAGCAACAATTCCAACAGATGTAAATCAATTAAGTAATAAACCAACAATTTCTATGCCTTATCTTGTTGGAAAAAGTTTGGCAGATGCATGCGCAGAACTTAAAAAACGTGGTTTAAATGTGATGTTTGATGGCGATGGTGAAATTGTTGTTGAGCAACTTCCACCAGAAGGAAGTTTGCTGTACGTGGGGGAAATTGTATATTTAATTACAAATTAAAATGTTTTTGTCTATTTTTGTTAGGTGGGGTATTTGTTAATTTTTTAGTGCTAAAGTGTTAAAAGTGAGGTGTTTATGAAATTATATGAAATCATTTCAAACCTTAATTTTATTGGCATAAAAAATTATCAAGATTTAGAAATAAACGCACTTTCTTGCTTGGCACAAGAAAAAACAGAACATGGCATGTTTTTCTGCATTAAAGGTACAAAGCAAGACGGACACAATTTTGCTGAAACAGCAATTAAAAATGGAACTGTTTGTTTGGTTGTGGAAAGGTTTTTGGATTTACCAATTACTCAAATTTTGGTGGAAAATGTGCGTGTTGCCATGTCTTACATTAGTTCAGTGTTTTTTGAAACCTACAAAGCGAAAATGAAGTTTGTGGGAATAACAGGGACAAATGGAAAGACGACAACAACATTTTTGATTAAAGAAATTTTATCCAAACTTGGCAAAGGTGTTGGCCTTATTGGCACTGTTGGGGTTTACATCAACAATTTGCTTCTTCCTGCAAATTTAACAACACCCGACCCAATTGATTTGCACAAACTTATTTTGGATATGCAAAGAAACGGTTGTGAATATTGTGTTATGGAAGTTAGTGCACATGCAATCGCCTTAAACAAAATTGACAACATATTTTTTGACGTTGTTGGATTAAGTAACATTACAAAGGACCATTTGGATTTTTTTGTAACTATGGAAAATTACCAAAAGGCAAAAGCAAGTTTGTTCACTTGCAAACATGCAAAGTGTGGGGTGGTTAATGCCGATTGTAAAGAGAACAGAGATGCAATAAAAAATTCCGACCTTGCAAACATGCTTGTTGGCAAAGATGGGGAACTTAAAATTGTTAGTGCAAAAGAAAGTCTGCAAGTAACCAATGTTGAAATTTTGTGGCAAGGTAAAACTTATAAATTTTCAACAAATTTAATTGGCAGTTACAACATTGATAACTTAATGTTGGCAATTGGCACATTGCTTAAATTGGATTTTAACTTGAAGGATATTTTAAACATTATAAAAACCACGACCTTTGTAATTCCTGGGCGATTTAATGTGCTTGATGTAAAAGCAGATTATACCGTTGTTGTTGATTATGCACACACTCCAGACGGCATAAAAAACATACTTTCAACTTTAAGAAATTTGCCTGTTAACAAAATTATTACAGTTTTTGGTTGTGGTGGCAACAGAGATAAAACCAAACGTCCAGAAATGGGCAAGATGGCATTAACTTATAGCGACAAAGTTATTTTGACAACTGATAATCCACGAGATGAAAATCCAGATTTGATTATTGATGATATTGTTGAAGGAAATGATGCATCAAAGTTCGTTAGAATAACTGAAAGAAAATCTGCCATTGAATATGCCTTATCCATTGCAAAGGAAAATGATGTTGTGGCAATTCTTGGCAAGGGTGCAGAAACTTATCAAGAAGTTTGTGGTGTTAAAGTACCTTTTAGTGATTACGAAGTGGTGGATAATTACTTCAAATTTTATGATGCAGGTGAAATTAGCATATGATAACACTTATGCTTGCATTTTTAACATCATTTTTGGTAACTGTTGTGCTTATGCCATTGGTTATTAAGTTTTTCAGGAGCATGCACTATGGCCAAACAATTTTGGGTTATGTGGAAGAACACAAAGAGAAAAACGGAACTCTAACAATGGGTGGAGTGGTGTTTTTGCTTGTGCCTTTTGCATTAAGTTTTTGCTTTTTGAAGTATGATGTAAATTGGTTTATGTGTTTGCTTGTTAGTGTGTTTTTTGGTGTGCTTGGGTTTATGGACGACTTTATTAAAATTAAATTTAAGCAAAATTTGGGTTTAAGGCCTTACCAAAAAATTATTGGACAAGTTGGCATTTCAATCATATTTGCTTTGTTTGTTTATCTTACGCTTGGTGGCAAGTTTTTTGTGCCGTTCACAGAAACACAAGTGGACATAAAATTTTGGATTGTACCTTTGATTTTGCTTGTGCTTGTTGCAACAACAAACAGCGTAAATTTAACGGACGGATTAGATGGTCTTGCCGGGAGTGTAACCTTTGTTTATTTGGTGCTTTTTGCAGTGATTTTAAGCATTGTTTCTGCTTCACTTTATAATCTTGGCGAAGTGGGTAAAATTTTAGAAAATATAAGTAGTGTTAACACTTTGTGTATGCTTTTTGCAGGTTCAGTTTTGGGTTTTTTGATGTTTAACACAAACAAAGCATCAATTTTTATGGGCGATGTTGGTTCACTTTGTTTGGGTGGTTTTGTTGGTGCTTCTGCGTGCCTTGTTGGACAAGAATTTTTAATTTTGATTTTGGGCTTTTGTTTTGTGTTTTCTGCCTTATCTGTAATTTTGCAAGTTGCAGTGTTTAAGTTGAAGAAAAAACGTATTTTTAAAATGGCACCATTCCATCATCATTTGCAAATGTCGGGTTTAAGTGAACCAAAAATTGTTGCAATTTATTCTGCTGTTACAATGTGCCTTGGTGTGCTTTGTATTGTTTTATATTTAGTGTAATTTTTTGTTTTCTTTTTGAATAAAATTTATTAGGTGAAAAAATGAATTTTAAATTTAAAAATAAGTTTTATGTAAATAAAGTTAACTTGGATTGTTCTAATACATATATATCAGGATTCAGCGAAACTGATCAATTGTTTTTCCCAGTGAATTCAAAGGATAAATTGATGGGTTCTCAGATAGAATTAGTTATCAATGGATGTGGATATAGTAAAAACAATCTTATTTTTAATATCGAATATGGCAAACAACATGATTTAGTTGGCAATTGCATCAATAGCGATTATTGCGTTGTTGGGGAAGTAGAATAGCATGATTATACTTTTGGTGGGTTTAGCTTTTCTAATTCTGTCTTTCTCATCTTATGCTTTAGCATATCAAATCAATGGAATTAATCGCATACTTTT
>CALCEI010000169.1 GCA_937900575.1 uncultured Clostridia bacterium | reverse complement strand
GCTGAAGTAAATGCTTTTCATGCTGACGGTAGCATTGGAGCTTCTGCGAAGCGTAAATGCGAATGCAGTGAAGTTATGTGAAAGTATTTATAATAAATAATAAATAAAGTAAGGCCACCGTTTAAATCGGTGGCCTTTGGTATTTCTATAGTGAGTTAGATGATTATCTAGTTGGGGTATTAGCCAATCGCTGTTAAGCCACCATCTGGATAAAGGATGTTTCCTGTAAGGAAATCTGATGCTGGAGCAGCAAGGAAAAGAGCTGTACCAACACAGTCTTCAGGATCTGATAAACGACGAAGAGGAAGGTTTTCACCCTGTCTCTTTAAGTATTCGTCAACTGTGATACCAGCTTCGTCAGCACGCATCTGGAAAACTTTACCCATCATAGGAGTCTTCATGATGTTAGGACCGAAAGCATTTACTGTTATGCCGTAAGGGCCAAGTTCTGATGCAAGAACTTTTGTAAGCATGTCTTCAGCACCTTTGCTTGAGCAGTATGCAGCATTACCAGCACCTTTAGTTGCGATTTTACCACGAACTGATGAAACGTTAACGATTTTGCCGTATCCAGCTTCTTTCATATAAGGAGCAAAATGTTTAGCTGTGATAAGAATTGATGTAACGTTTGCGTTCATAACGTTGTTGAATTCGTCAACTGGGAAATCGAATACAGGAACTTTTTTGTTAATACCCTGTGAGTTAACAAGGATAGTAACAGGTCCCATTTCTTCGTTAGCTTTCTTAGCTGTAGCTTCAACAACAGCTTCATCTGTTGCATCGCATACATAGTATCTAAATTCTTTTCCTGTTTCTTCTTTAAGTTTTTCAACTTCCAAACCTGTAAGTCTACTTAACTTCATTTCCAAAATTGCATTTGCTTGACGTTCACTTAAATTGAAACTCTTTTGCAAATTTGCAAGTGCAACGTTTTTGTCTTCACTTTGTTTAATGATTTTGATAACTTCGTCAATATTATTAACAGCAATCACTAAACCGTCCAAAATATGTGCACGTTCTTCGGCTTTTTCCAAATCAAACTTTGTACGTCTTGTTATAACTTCACGTTGGAAACTTAAATAATGATAAATCATTTCTTGCAAGTTAAGAACTTTTGGTTGGTTATTTGCCAAAGCCAAGAAGGTTATGCCTGCAGAAAGTTGAAGTTGTGTTGACTTAAATAATTGGTTAAGCACAACTTGTGGGTTGGCATCTCTTCTTAATTCAATAACAACACGCATGCCATCACGTTTTGAAGATTGGTCGCCAACATATGTTATGCCGTCAATTTTCTTTTCCTTAATAAGAGTTGCAATTTGTTTTACCAATCTTGCTTTGTTAACTTGATAAGGAATTGCTTTAACAACAATTCTCCAGCGTTTACCTTCGTCAAAACTTTCAAATTCGGTTTTTGCACGCATAACAACTGCGCCATGACCTGTACGGTATGCTTCTTTAATGGCATTGTTTGCCAAAATTTCGCCACCGGTTGGGAAGTCTGGGGCTGGAATATATTCCATCAATTCATCAATTGTAATGTTTGGATTGTCAATCATTGCAACAACACCATCAATAACTTCATTTAAGTTGTGTGGTGGAATACTTGTTGCCATACCAACAGCAATACCATCAGAACCGTTAACCAAAAGGTTTGGGAACCTTGATGGCAAAACTTTTGGCTCCATGGTTGTTGCATCAAAGTTTGGCATAAAGTCAACTGTGTCTTTGTTGATATCACGCAACAATTCGCTTGCAATTTTGCTTAATTTTGCTTCGGTGTAACGGTAAGCAGCGGCTTCGTCACCGTCAACAGAACCAAAGTTACCTTGTCCAAAAACAAGTGGTTCGTTGATTGTAAAGTCTTGTGCCAAACGTACAAGTGCATCATAAACAGATGTATCGCCATGTGGGTGATAAGAACCCAACACAGCACCAACAATTTTTGCACATTTTCTTGTTGGCTTATCATAGGTTAAACCTTCTTCGTTCATAGAATATAAAATTCTTCTGTGAACAGGTTTAAGACCGTCTCTTACATCTGGAATTGCACGTGAAACGTTAACTGCCATTGCATAATCCAAAAATGACCTTTTCATTTCATATTCGGCATCAATGTCAATATATCTTGTATTATCAATCTTTTCAAATATATCTTTACTTTGCATATGGCTTTCTCCTAAATGTCAAGGTCTTCTGGGTTGACTGTTCCACCAAATTCTTCAATAAACAAACGTCTATCTTCTGGACGGTCGCCCATCAACTTATCAAACAATTCGTTACATGTTACGTCGTCTTTCATAACAATTTTCTTTAATGTACGTGTTGCTGGATTCATGGTTGTTTCCCAAAGTTGATCTTCGTTCATTTCACCAAGACCTTTGTAACGTTGAATTGAATTGATTTGACCCAATTCTTGTAAACCTTTTTCTTTTTCTTCTTCTGTGTAATAGTAAATTACCTGTTTGCCTTTTACAACTTTATAAAGTGGTGGCAATGCCAAGTATACGTGACCTGTTTCAATAAGTGGTTTCATGTAACGATAGAAGAAGGTAAGCATTAAAATTGCAATGTGACTACCATCAACATCGGCATCGGTCATAATAATGACTTTGTCGTAACGTAACTTTGCTGGGTCACACTCTTCGTGAATACCACAACCAAAGGCTGTTATCATTGTGTTGATTTCTTCGTTATTAAATACACGGTCTGGACGTGCTTTTTCCACGTTTAAAATTTTACCACGCAATGGCAAAATGGCTTGATAGTTCCTATCCCTTCCTTGCTTTGCAGTACCACCAGCAGAGTTACCTTCAACAATGAAGATTTCACACTTGCTTGCGTCTCTTGAAGAACAGTCTGCAAATTTGTCTGGAAGTGACATGGATTCCATTGCGTTTTGACGTCTTGTGTTTTCACGTGCTGCTCTTGCTGCTTCACGTGCTTTTTGGCTTAAAGCAACTTTTGTTATAAGTTCTTTTGCTTCTTTTGGGTGTTCTTCCAAATAATCTTTAAAACTTTCTTCCATTGCTTTTGCTGTGAAGGTTTTAATTTCATCTGTGCCAAGTTTTGTTTTGGTTTGGCCTTCAAATTGTGGCTCTTCCACTTTTACAGAAACAACTGCAATAATACCTTCACGGGTATCTTCACCAGAAAGTTTAACTTTATCTTTAATTAAACCGTTGTGAAGAGCATATTCGTTGATGATTTTAAACAAACTGTTTTTAAAACCGTCTAAATGCTTACCACCTTCTTCTGTGTTAATGTTGTTACAGTAGGTGTGAATGTTTTCTGTGTAAGTATCTGTATATTGGAAAGCAAATTCAATTTCGGTTGTTGCAGGAATGGAATTTCCACTTTCATCTTTGCGTTTGTATTGATAAACTTTATCCACATAAATAGGTTCTGGGAAGATGCAAACTTTGTTTGCTGTAAGGTCAGCAACAAATTCTTGAATACCACCCATAAATTGATAAAGATTTTCTTGTTCCATGCCTTCTCGGTCGTCTCTGATTGTAATACGTAAACCTTTGTTTAAGAAAGCAATTTCACGCAAACGGGATTTTAACAAATCATAATTAAATTCAGTTACAGGGAAAATCTCAAAATCAGGTTTGAAAGTTACCATTGTTCCTGTTTTTGATTCTTCAACATCTTCAACAATCTCTAACCTGCCTGTTGGCACGCCACGATGATATACTTGGTGGAAATGATGTCCATTTTGAAAAATATCCAGCACCAAAGTTTCACTGAGTGCATTAACAACAGAAAGACCAACTCCATGCAGACCACCAGAAATTTTGTATCCGCCACCACCAAACTTGCCACCTGCGTGCAATTTTGTTAAAACGAGTTCGGCTGCACTTACTCCTTCCTTTGCATGAATACCTGTTGGAATACCACGTCCATTATCTGTTACACTAACGGAACCATCGTCATTAAGCACAACACTAATTTCGTTACAATATCCTGCCAATGCTTCGTCAATGGAGTTATCCACAATTTCGGTTACCAAGTGATGCAAACCACGTTCGTCAGTTGAACCAATGTACATGCCAGGACGTTTTCTTACCGGCTCCAAACCTTCCAAAACTTGAATTTCTGATGCACCGTAACTTTGTGTAACTTTTAAATCTTCAACCATAATGCTCTCCCTTTATTTTGGTTATTTAATTTTGGACAATTTTGCAAATTTATTAACACAAACTGCCAAAATTTATGTTATATGTTATACATATAACATAATTATACCAAACAAAATGTAAAAAGGCAATCAAAATAAGGCCATTATAGGCCAAATTAGGCATGTCTTTGCCATTTTTAATGGTTTTATACCAACAAAACAAAAAACCACCTTTACGGTGGCTTTAAATTAAGCATTTGCTATTTCAGATAACTCTGCCAACTCTTTGGCAATATCAAGTCGATTATATAAATTTTCGCCTTTTGTTACTGTTGTGTTTTCTTTAATAAATCCAAAGTTTGCATACTCTTCAAAAGATGTTGGTGCTTTTAAACCCCAAGATGTATAAATTGTTTTTGGCTTATCTGTAAGGAAAGGCAACAACAAGGTGTTTGCAATCAATATTGCTTCACTTAAAACACACATTACTGTGTTTATGCGTTCCAAATTATTTTCTTTGAACAATACCCATGGTGCTGTTTCGTCAATATATTTGTTTGCAAGGGCAAACATTTCAAAAATTGTGTTTACTGCTCCACTTGGATTGATATCTTCAACTTGGTCAAACACAGTTTTGCGTTTTGCTAAAATTTCTTTTTTAAAGTTTTCATCAACTTCGGTTAAATTTGTTGCTGGGTTTAAATTTCCACCCAAGTATTTTTGAATCATACCACAAGTTCTTGAAACCAAGTTGCCATATTCATTTGCCAAATTCGTGTTAAAGGCATTTACGAACAATTCTTGGTTGTAAGGTCCATCTTGCCCAAAGATGATTTCTTTTGTAAGGAATAAACGTACGGAATCCAAACCATAACGAGCAACAAGCACACGTGGGTCAATAACTTCTTTTTTGCCTGTTTCTTTGGATTTGGAAAGTTTGTCGTTGCCAAACAACAGCCAACCATGTCCATAAATTTGTTTTGGAAGTGGCAAATCAAGTGCCATTAAAATTGCTGGCCAAATAATTGCGTGGAAACGTACAATTTCTTTTCCAACAACATGTACATCTGCTGGCCAAAATTTTTCAAAGTTGGTTGAATTGTCTTGCAAATATCCCAAAGCTGAAATATAGTTTGGCAAAGCATCAATCCAAACATAAACTGTGTGTTTTGGGTCAAAATCAACCGGAACACCCCATTTTACACTTGTTCTGCTTACACACAAATCTTTAAGACCTGGCTTAATAAAATTGTTAACCATTTCGTTAACTCTGGATTGTGGGCGCAAGAAATTTGGGTTTTTCTTATATAAATCCAAAATTTTATCTTGATAATTGCTCAAACGGAAGAAATATGCTTCTTCTTCCATTGGTTGAACAGGTCTGCCACAATCTGGGCAGTTTCCATTAACGAGTTGTTCTTCTGTCCAAAAACTTTCACAAGGTGTACAATATAAACCTTTATAGGCAGATTTATAGATTTCGCCTTTTTCATAAAGTTTCTTAAATATCTTTTGCACAGTTGCAACGTGATAATCATCGGTTGTTCTGATGAATTTATCGTAAGAAATATCAAGCATGTTCCACAAATTTTTGGTGTCAGCAATAATTTCATCAAGGTATTCCATTTCGGTTTTGCCTGATGCGGCTGCCTTCTGTTGAATTTTTTGTCCATGCTCATCTGTGCCTGTTAAGTAAAACACATCTTTACCACACATTCGGTTAAACCTTGCCAAGCCGTCGCATACAACAGTTGTGTAACAATTGCCTAATGTCAACTTGTTGCTTGGGTAATATATTGGTGTTGTAATATAAAATGTGCTTTTATCCATAATTTCTCCTTAAATTTTCTTTAATATGTAACCAACATAGTGTTTATCGTCATATTCCAATTTGTATTTATCATATTTAACTTTTGGGTAATGCTCTGGGTGTGGGTTTACAAAAACCTTTTTCTTAAGCACTTTGTATCCCCTTTCTTTCCAAAAGGCTTCCATATATCTAAAATGTACAGAAGGGTCATCTAAAACGTCAACCACAACAAAGTATTGTGACCTGATTGACATAACACTTCCAAACAAACTTTCAAAGGAATTGCCAAAGTTTAATGCTTCGCCCAAAGTTAAATGCACCAAACACAAATCATATTGTTTTCTAAAACAATTTTTGCAAATATCTGCTTCCACAATTTCCAATCTTTCGCTACCAATGTTGCTTTCAAGTGGATTTTTCTTTCTGTTATCACCTGGGTGAATTATTGCATCAACAGTTGCTTGTGGGAAATATTTAAGCAAAATGCTTGCACTAACCTTGCCACTTCCAGCATCAATAATTTTGTTAATTGCGCGTTTTGGCAAATAACTAAACATAGACTTTAAAAGTCTATCATAAAACATTTTTGAAGTATCAAACAATTTTTCCATAGTTAAATCTCCTTATAAATGTTTATTGGGCCATCCAAAATACATTCAATTTCCATATGTTCGCCAAACCTGCCAAGTTTTACCGGCACACCAAGTGCTTCAATTTCTTTGGCGAGTTTTAAGTAAAGTTTAAGTGCTGTATCTTTGTCTGCAGAAAAGGAAAAGTCTGGCCTTGTGCCAGAGCCATCACGAGAACAAAGAGTAAAGTTGGAAACAAGCAAAATCTCGCCACCTATGTCTTTAACAGATTTGTTCAGTTTTTCGCCTTCCTTAAAAATACGCATGTTAACAATTTTGTTTGCCATTTTTGTTGCGTTTTCTTCAGTGTCTGTTTTTACAACACCAACAAAAACCTGCAAACCAAAACCAATTTGGCTAACAATTTTGTTATCCACACTTAACCTAGATTTGTGAACACGTTGTATAACCACTCTCATAAACTACCCACGTGCAATACGGTTTACCATGCCCATATCAACTGCACCAGCATAGTTTGCTTTAAAGTGTTTCATGACACTTGGGATTGATTTATCTTCAAGCCCAGCAATTATGTTTTTAATTTCTTCTTCGCTTAACATTTTTGGCAAGTATTTTTCAACAATCTTCTTTTGTGTTTCAATGTTCTCTGCTTCGGCATTGTTGCCTGCCTTAATGTAGTTTTCTTTTTCTTCAGTAAGTTCTTTTATTGTCTTTTGCAAAATTTGAATTGTGTCAACATCTTGCAATTCCTTACCGTCTTTTTTAAGTTCAATGCCTGCAAGCATAACTTTGTTCATAACCACACCATAAATTGCACGAGCAAGTGTGTTGTGGTCCTTCATTGCTTGGACATTATCCTTTTTTATTTCGTCAATAATCATTTTAACCTCTTAAAAATTTTATTCACCAAATGCGTCTTCAATATCTGCATCTTCCACAGCTGTAAGCACAGCGCTATCTGCTGGAAGTTTTGTTCTATTCTGTGTGTAAAGTGTATCTTTGCCTTTTTCGTAGAACAAAGTATACTCTCTTTTGAATTTTACAGGTATTGTTCCACGTTCACCATTACGGTGTTTTGCAATGACCAAAGAATAATCTTCTGCATCATCATTTCCTTCTGGTGCAACACTTTCTTCGGCACTGTCGGAAATGAACATTACAATATCAGCATCTTGTTCAATGGAACCAGATTCTCTTAAGTCTGAAAGCATTGGCAAACGTTTTTGTTTTTCGCTGTCACGGTTTAATTGTGAAAGCACAATAATTGGGACATGCAATTCACGTGCTGCCAATTTTAACGTACGTGTTAAATCTGCAACTTCTTGTTGACGATTATAGTCTTTTGGTGCAAGACCTTTTTGTTCTGCTTTCATAAGTTGCAAATAGTCAACAATAATCATGTCAAGACCACTTTGAGATTTGCGTTTTCTACATTTTGAAAGAATTTCACTTGGTGTGATTGTTGTTGTATCGTCAATGTAGATGTTTGCATTTTCCAAAATCTTTTTTGTTTCAAACAAAGAATTCCAAACATTATTATCCTTTGTTCCGGTTTTCATATAATTTAAATCAATTCTACCGGTTGAAGATAACAACCTTTGTGCAACTTGCATGGAACTCATTTCCAAATCAAAAATTGCAACTGCTTTGTTATACTTAATTGCAGCATTAACTGCAAAGTTAACTGCCATGGCCGTTTTACCAATACCTGGACGAGCAGCAAGAATAATAAGTTCGCCATCTTTAAAGCCATTTGTGTACCTATCCAAAGTTGGGAAGCCAACTCTTACACCAGCATTTGCGTTAGGGTCTGCAGAAACTTGTTCCATTAAACTGACTGCTTCGTTCAAACTTGATTTGATGTGTACCAAATCGCTTGTTCTTCTGGTTTGAGCAACGTCAAAAATTTTGCGTTCTGCTTCTTTCAAAACGTCTTCTGCAGAATTGCCATCATAAGCATTTGTCATAATGTCTTGACCAACATTAATGATTTCTCTTAACATGCTTGCATTGCGTACAATTTCAGCATAGTGCTTAAAGTTTGCAGCACTTGGAACATAGTTGGTAAGGTCGGTTATGTAACTTACACCACCAACATCTTCAAGTTGTCCATTTTTTGTGAGTTCTTCTGTTACTGTAATAAAATCAATTGCAACGTCTTTTTTGTAATTATCATACATTGCTTGATAAATCTTTTTGTGTGCATTTGAATAAAAGTCATCTGCCTTAATCATGGCAAACACGTCCATACATGCATCTTGAGATAAGAAAAGGCAACCCAACAAACTTTGTTCGGCTTCCATGTTGTATGGCAACATTCTTGGTTCTTTTCTTTCTTTTGAATTTTCTTTTTCCATAGTTTCTCCTATTTTAAATTTTACTTAAACACGTCTTGGTCTTCTTCAACCAAATTTTTTAATGCTTTCTTTCTTTCACGTGCTGCATGTATTAATTCCACAACCAACACTGCAACAGACATAATTCCAATAAAACACACACATTGCCAAACGTCGCTCGTTATTACGTTACGGGTTAAATAACCAAATGCAACCATAACAGGAATGCAACATAAAATTGTTATGGCAATACGTTTTGTACGTTTCATTATACGTTTAACGTTTTCGTTTTTTTCAAAAGATCTCATTATTCCTCCACAACAGGCTTTCTGCTTTTTGCACGGAGTTGATGATCCAAAATTGCTTTTCTTATTCTTATTGATTTTGGTGTTATTTCCACAAGTTCGTCGTCTGCAATAAATTCAAGCGCACCTTCCAAACTTAATGGTTGGATTGGTGTAAGTTTAAGAGCATCATCACTTGCCGAAGAACGTGTGTTTGTAAGTTGTTTTTTCTTACATACGTTAACAACAATGTCTTCGCCCTTTGGATTTGCACCAACAACTTGACCCAAATAAACTTTATCACCTGCTGTTACAAGCAATCTGCCACGGCCTTGTGCATTAAACAATCCGTATGTTATGGCATCACCTGTTTCATAAGAAATTAACGAGCCAAAACTTCTGCCACCAATTTCGCCTTTGTAAGGTTGGTAACTATCAAACACGCTTGACATTACGCCTTCACCACGAGTATCGGTAAGCATTTGAGATTTATAACCAAACAATCCACGGCTTGGGATTAAGAATTGCAATCTCATTCTGCTTCCAATTGGAGACATGCTTACAAGTTCGCCTTTCTTTGTTCCCATGGTGGACATAATTGTTCCAACACAATCTTCTGGAACGTCCAATACAAGTTTATCAATTGGTTCACATTTTACACCATTGATTGTTTTGTAAAGCACTCTTGGACGGCTAACTTGGAATTCGTAACCATCACGGCGCATGTTTT
This sequence comes from uncultured Clostridia bacterium, assembly GCA_937900575.1. Lineage (GTDB taxonomy): Bacteria > Bacillota > Clostridia > Christensenellales > UBA1242 > Onthoplasma. Next base: position 15,143 of record CALCEI010000169.1, on the reverse strand, counting down.
CAATTAAAATGGATAGATGCATTTCGCCACGTCCACGAACTTTAAATTGTTCGGCAGTTAAACCTTCGCTTACTTGTAAGGATAAGTCTTTTACTGCTTCCTTATATAATCTATCCTTTATGTGACGGCTTGTTACAAACTTGCCTTCTTGCCCTGCAAAAGGACTATCATTAACCATAAATGTCATTTCCACACTTGGTTCGCTGATTTTTACAAATTCAATTGGTGCCATATCTGGCGCAACACTTATTGTATCTCCAATTGTAATATCTGGAATGCCAGCAATACAAATGATATCGCCTGCGTTTCCTTCTTCAATTGGTGTACGTTTAAGTCCATCAAATGTAAACAAGTTTACAACTTTACCAGCATACTTTTTATCTGGTGCAAAAAAGTTGTTAACATAAACTGTTTGATTAATTTTAATTTTACCTGTTTCAATTTTGCCAACTGCAAGTTTTCCAAGATAATCGTTGTGTTCTGTTGAAGATATTAACATTTGGAAAGGTGCATCAAGGTCAGACTTTGGTGCGTCAATGTGATTGATGATTGCATCAAATAATGGGACCATATCTGTGCCCGGTGTTTTTGGATTCATTGTTGCAATGCCTTCACGTGCAGAACAATATACAATTGGGCTATCAAGTTGAGCATCTGTTGCGTTTAAATCCAACATAAGTTCCAAAACTTCGTCGCCAACTGCATTCAGCCTTGCGTCTTGCCTGTCAATTTTGTTAATGACAATAACAACTTTTAAGTTAAGTTCAAGAGCCTTTTCCAAAACAAACCTTGTTTGTGGCATTGGACCTTCAAAAGCGTCAACAACAAGCAACACACCATCAACCATTTTTAAAACACGTTCCACTTCGCCACCAAAATCGGCGTGTCCTGGGGTGTCCACAATGTTGATTTTTGTATTTTTGTACATTACAGAGCAGTTCTTGCTTAAAATTGTAATTCCACGTTCACGTTCAAGGTCATTACTATCCATTACCCTATCTTGAACTTCTTGATTTTCTCTAAATACTCCACCTTGTTTTAAAAGAGCATTGACCAAACTTGTTTTGCCGTGGTCAACGTGTGCTATAATTGCAATATTTCTTACGTCTATCATAAAATTTTCCTTTTGTAACTTATAAAATATTATCACACTGCCTTAAAAAAGGCAATTAAATTGGCTTGATTGTGCTTAAATATATTAATAAATATATTTATTTTTACCCTAAAATGCCATTTTATTTAACTGCGCAGAGCAAAACGTATAATATTGGATTAAAAAATGGCTGTTTTGGCCTAAAAAATAGGTACTCTAAGCACTTTTTTGCAAAAATGCCTAAAAATTAGTTGATTTTTTGTTTTTTATTTGTTAGCATTTTAATAGTTGATAACCTCAACAGAAAAGGAGAAATTTATGAACACAATTAGCACAGGAGATTTCGTTAAGCAAGTAGCAGAAGCTACAGGTAGCACACAAGTTGCTGTTAAAACAGTTCTTGATGCTGCAGTAAACCAAATCAAAGCAAATTTGAAAAAAGGAACAGCAATGCACTTCATTGGTTTTGCAAACTTCGATGTAAAATCAAGAGCTGCAAAAACTGGCGTAAATCCTTTCACAAAAGCAAAGATGACAGTTCCAGCTTGCAAAGTTCCTACTGTTAAATTAAGTGCATCTGTTAAAAATTTGTTGAAATAATAAATTTTAACAGTAACAGACTTGTCTGTTGACTATTAACAGTCAAAAAAACACGCATTAGCGTGTTTTTTCTTTTTCTAATTGATTATTAAACAAAAAATTGCCCGAAGGCAATTTTTTTATTTGTTCTTTTTTGGCTTGGCCATCATTTTGTTAAGATGTTTTTTAAGCAATTCAATGTCGCCCGTTAAGGAATCCTTCCTTAAACAAACAAATTCAACGCTATTAAACACCAAAACCAATCTTGTTGCATCTTCCAAATAACTTGTTAAATAATTTAAACTGTGTGCACTTTTTGTAACTTCTTTTTCGTCTTTATAAAGGCTTTCTGTGCAAACGGTGTTTTCTATTTTAATAAGGATATAGTCCATATCTTTTAAATTTTGTTTTTTAAAAGATTTTTTTTGTGAAGAAACAAGCATAATTGGAATAAGCAAATAAGAAAATTCAAGCACAACCAAAGCCACAAGCAAAATCACGTCCCAAACGACTGACCTGTTGGTTACAATATCAACAACAAGCAATGCAACCATAACGCAAATTAAAATTGGAATCATGATTGCAATAACTTTGTCTCTTTTGCGCCTTTGTGATTTATAAACATATTTGGCACAAGTTAAGCTATCTTCAAGCTCGTATTTATATTTACATTCAAACATAGTTGCTCCTAAATTATATCTCTGTTTCTAATCTTTTTAATTGTATTGTGACGCACAATAATAATTATTGCAATTACTGTGCCAACCAATAACACTGCACCGCCAACAATCAAAAGGACTTGCCACAATTCTAACAACACACGTTGATGAGCAAAGAACACAACGTCAACTTTTGTTTCTTGTTCATTTAATTCAATAATTAAATTACCATTAGATGATTGATAGTTGAATGTTCCTGTTTGCTTATCGCTGTACCAAATTGCTTTTGTAACTTTGTCCACTGATGGCACGCTTAATGTAAGTTGATTTGAAACATTCTTTCTTGTACCATTGGTTTCAAAAGCAAGTTTATAGCCAATTGCATAAGTGTTGTTGTTAGTCAAGTGTTGAGAAATGTCACCATACATTTTTGTATATTCTGGGCTTTCTTCGCCAATTACTTCAACAATAAGTTTTGCTTCAAGTGGAATTAAATCCACTGTTTCTGTATTGTTAAATAATGTTACTGTGCCAACACCTTCAATCTCAATAGAAATTGATTCTCTGTAAATCTTTGCATTTTTCTTGTATTCAACAATTTTATAGTTTGCACTGTCTGTGCCTGTTAATAATGTTAAATAAAGATTTTCTGGAATTACAACATAATGTTCGCCGTATGGATTGCTAATGTCTGCAATTTCATAAACTAATTGTAATTTATCTTTATCCAAGATTACATTGTCGCCTTCAACAATTGCTTTATCGTCCAACCTTGCATTAACTTTGTCAAACACTGCCAAGTTGTTGCCGTCCCATTTTTTATCTTTAAGAACAATACCCAAAATGTTGATTGGCGCTTTGTTGATTGTGAATATTCTTTCAAAGACAATTTCGTTTCTTGTAAGAATAAAGTTCCTGTTAAATTCGTTGGAGTCGTCCAAATAAATGTTGGATAATGTGATGTTATACTTCGTTTCATTTTCGTTTGCTTTGTTTGTTGCATGTTGACCATAACTGTCAGTATAAGTGATTGTTGCAACAATGCCAGATTTGAAAATGAAATGACAAGCAGAATCTGTATATTTAAACCTTAAATTTGAACCATCACTTAAAACCAATTTATCTATAAATGCATTACGGTCGTTATATAATGATGTACCATCATAAACCTTTTCAAACGTTCTGGTAAGAGTTTCTGCACTTAAATTGATTTTTGCCTTTTGAATGTCCAAATAAATTTTATAAGACAAATTAATTTCTTTAAGCCATGTAAGTTCATCTTGTCCTTCTGGTGCTTTAAGGCTTACAACAACTTCGTATTTGCCTACATTGATTGGGTCTGCAACCGTTTTTCCGTCTTTGTCAACATAAGAAATTTGAAGACGGTTTGCAACCTTTTCGTATGCCCAAATGTTTGAACTGCTGCTTGTGCCCAAACTTAATTTATTGCTTAAACCTGCACCTGTTGAATCATATCTAAAGGTTGGTTTAAAGTAATAATCTTCATCAATAAGTTCTGCACCTTCAAAATTCAAAATTGGTTCAACATTTAATACAATTACGTAGTTATCAATCAAACGTAAATCAAATTCTTTTTTTACATCGCCAAAGATGTAAATACCATAGTCTGCATATCCCTTATCTTCATCATAATGAATAAGTTGAGAATAATCAATTTTTAAATTTTCACCATCAAAAATTGGATGACCGTTTATGTTTGTTTGTGCTTTGTAAACAAGCACATTCTTAATGGTGAAATATTGATTCCACTTATTGTTGTAACTGAATGTAATTTTATCAAGGAAATTGAAAGGTTGTGTTGTTAATTTGCTTGCACCGTCTGTTGTTTCATTTATACCTTTTGATTCTGTGTAACTAAATGTAAAACCATGGTTTGTGTCAGCATAAAAACTTTCATCTGTTACGTTTGTTGTTATGGTTATATATTTATAAATCAAATTATAGGTATATGTAACTTGAACAATGCCATCTTTTTGCACGTATGGAATAACATTGCTTACGTTAAAGGTAAATTTATATCTGCCTTCATCAAGTTTTACAATGTTATAGTTTGAACCAAGCATCATAATACGGGATAATTGTACACCATAAGATAACAAATAATCCTTTGCTTCTTGACCTTCATCTTGAATTGTATATGTGTTAAATTTAATTTCAACTTCAACTTTGGAATCTAAATACGTAATTTTGTTTTCTGGGTTATTTGATGAATAATCCAATTCCCTAACTTGACCATCTGCATTTGTTACATAAATTTTGTAAGTTGCAAATTCGTCTGCAGAAATACTATCACTTTGACCGACAACAAGGCTTGTGCCAATGTTGTAATCTGTCAAAACAATATCTGCATATTCATATTCAAAATTAAATAAAACTGAGTTTGCATCAGCAATTAAATAATTGGACAAATTGAAAGATGTGTCAACATATCTGGAATCAGCAACAGTGTAGTATTGAATATCGCTTGGAACACTGACATAATTTCTTACAAAATTTCCATCAGCGTCTTGGTAATATAATTTGTTATAAACGCTATTCCATTCTGCTTCCTTATATGTGTAAGGTTTGTATGGAACATATTCCACATCTTTTCCATTGCCGTCTTTGTAAATTATGCTTTTTAACTTAAAGCCATTTGCAGAAACAGCACCTGAATCAATTTCTAAGTAATCAAACAAGGAAATGGTGGAAGCAACTTTACCGTTTACTTTAACAACAGGTCTTGCAATTGAAGTTGTTGGTATGTTTTCAATTTCTTTTACCACAAAATCAACTGAATAATTTATGTAATACAATTTGTAATATAAGGTCTTATCCCCTGTTAAGCCATCAATTTCCAACCAATCTGCATCGTGATTATAAGATGTTACTGTGCCAATGTTGTCTGCATACCAGCCAGATACACCCAAGCCTTTCATAATTTCAGCAACAGTGATTTTTATGCTTGTGCCATGTTCAATGTTGGAAAATGTTGCTTTGCTTATATAGTCTTCTGAAATGCTATATTCTGGTACAATTTCATCATTTATTCTTAAGGTTGGATAGGTAACTTTTCTATCAACTGTTGTGCCCTTTGAGTTGGTTAAGCCATAAACAATTTGCACTTTGTAAGTGTGCAAACTTAAAGTGATGTTCATCTCTATATCTGTTGAATCTGAAGAAATTTCTTCCAAAATCTCTGCAAAATCACATGTGAATGTGTTGCCCCTATAATCGTTGGATTGTTCCAAACTTGGGTATTCTGTTTGCTCTGCACTTCCAAAGGCAACATAATTTGCATAAAGGCCTTCGTCCATTTCAAATTCAAACACAGCATCGTCAATTGTAATTGTCTTTTCTTCCGTTGTGGTTGTATCTGTTCTAGAATCTTTGATGTGTGCAGTAAGATGGAATTCTTTTGGTGCAAATTCCAAAGAAAGAATATAACCATCACCGGCTTCACTCTCTATGCTTTGTTGGTTAACTTCAAATTCAAAAGAATAAACGTTACCCTCTTGGTCTTTTGTACCTGTAATCTCTGCTCCACCGGCTTGTTTTAATGTGAATTTTGTAAAGTCATAACCAAATCTTACAACGTCTGTTGCGTCAAAATATATGGTTATGACGTTACTTTTGCCTTCGTCAAATTCAAGTGTCCAAGAAAGAACTTGTCCTTCGTCTGGAGCAATACGTTCATCACCCTGTTCAATGTAAAGGTGGTCGTTTTGCAAACATACAACAAGGTTGCAAATTTCTGGTTTAACTGTTTGAATGCTTAAGCGTACGCTTGGCACACAGTAAATAACGTTAATGCTGTTGTTGCCGTCAACTACAAGTTCCAAATTTGCACTTGAAAGTTGTGCACCGTCTGGATAATATGTTGTTGCACCGTCTGCCGTAATAAATTTTACAAAGTTATATGGTTTTGCACCACTTATTTCGCCTTCTGATTTAAGTGTAACTTTGGAATATCTTTTTAAATTGGAAATTGTAATAAATCTTTCGCTGCCAACTTCGCTAACTTCTGAAATGATTGCATCTGCATCTGTTGAAGTTGCGCTTATGTTTGCCATAAATACTTCGTGTGTCAAAGTGCTATCAAATGTTGAAACGGTGTAGTATTTTATTTCATAATATTCATATTCTTCAACAAACTTAATAACAAAATTTGTGCCGTCTGCGTTTTCTTCAATAAATTCTGCAGATAAATCTAATAATACGTATCCATCAACCAAATCGTATGCGTCTGATTCTACGCCGTCAACTATAAATTTATATTTTTCAACCTTAAAACCTGCATTTATTGTTGGTTTAACTTTTATTTCGGAATCACTAACACTAACTGTATATTTATCAAAAGTTGTTGTTCCCGCCTCGTCAAATTGAGAATTGGTTTTGGTTTGTGAATATCCTTCTTCAAATCTTGTAAAGGATAATGCCACTTTGCTAAGTGGATATTCCGTCCTTAATGATTCCAAACTTATTGTGTTGTAACCTGTAAATTCAACTGTATAGTAAACTTTTGTAAACAACAAGTAAACTTTATGGTTTTTTGGTGTGTTATTTTCAATTGAAACTTCAATGCTATCATTACCAGCAAATTCAAAGCCTTTGCTTATTTCATCTGCTGTTAAATCAAGTTTAAAACCATAAAATTGATATCCATAATTACTTGGAACGTCCGTTGCATTAATTGTATATTCTGCTCCACGTTGAGAAAGTATTGTATCAATTACATTAAAGCCTGTTTCAAAAATACTTGCAAATTTGTTTTCATACAAAGCAAACACAAATTCAATTTGGTAAGGCACACTATCGTATTTAATTACAACGTCAAAATCATCGCCAATAATATCAAAAGTTTGTTCGTAAGATGTGTCTGCGCTTACATTATAATATTCGTATGTTTTTGATTCTTCTGTGTTTGTATTAGAAATATCCACAGCAACAACTTTAAACACAAAGTTAAAGTTATCTCTGCTGTTTTTTACAAGATATGTGCAATCATCAATCTTGCTGAAATAATTTGTAATGCCCAATGTGTTAAGCAACAAACCCTTTTCTTCGCCTTCTGCCAAAACATAATCTGCATCATTTGGATTTTTTATAAATGGTTTTATGGTTGCTTTATACAATTTTGTATAATCCAAAGTTATTGTAACATCTTCTTTAACTTCATAAGTTACCGTAATGGATTTTGTAACAAGTGTTTCGTCCCTTGCAATGCTAACAACATCTTCAGGTTGTTCTTCACTGTTTAAATAAACATGCGCAACATCAATTTTGTCTTTGATGTTGAAAGTTTTTGCAAATGTTTCGCCAATGTGGTGGTATGATATTAATTCTTCGTACTCGCCATCAAGCACATCTGCCAATGCAGTGAAATCTGTTTTATATTCTATGTATTGACAAATTGGGTTAATTCTTAGCCCACCTGCTTCGGTCTTTTCAATGTTAACAATGGTAAAGGTTTGTTCGCTTAAATTAACCAAATATTTTCCGTCTTGTGAATCTACATTATAAAATTCGCCTTCGCCGATGTTGCCAATGTACCAACCAACAAGCTTAAAGCCTTCAGAAACTTCTGTTGTAAGTTGAACATTTTTTGTGCCAAGAACATAAGAGCCATAGCCTGAAGTTTTTGCAACAACTGTTTCAATTTCTTCAATTGCTTCTGTCTCTGCATCTGTCATTACGTAATGACTTTCAACAACCACAGGTTCTTCTTCAGATGCATATGCAGAAGCCGTAGCAAAAGGTGCAGAAAACATTAGCGAACCAATCGCTAACACCAATAATGATAAAAAGACAAATATTTTCTTTTTCATTATGCCCCCACACAAGAATTTCCGGCAATCGCACCGTCTGCACATGCCGTAATAACTTGTTTAAATTTTTTGCTTGTTGCATCTCCACATGCAAACAAGTTTTTTACACTTGTCTGTTTGCTTTCATCAACTTTAATGTAACCATTTTCATCTGTTTCAACATCAAATTTTACAAAATTGAAGTTGGCTTCATAACCAATGGCAACAAACAATCCGTCAATTGCCAATTCTTTTTTTGTTCCATTTGTGTTAATTTCAATTCCTGTAAGCACGTCGGTAGAACGCAGATTTTCCACAACTGTTGAAGACAAAATTTCCACATTGCTTAATTTCTTTATTTTCTCAAATGTTGTTTTGGCTCCCCTATATCTTTCGCTTCTGTTTATTAGGTAAACCTTTTTTGCCAAATTGCTTAAATATATCACGTCGGCAAAAGCAGTGTTACCGCCACCCACAACTGCAACGGTTTTATTCTTAAAGAAATTTCCATCACAACTTGCGCAATAACTTACACCGTGCCCTGTCAATTTTTCTTCATTTGGTAAATTTAACTTTCTAACCTTGCTTCCACAAGCAACAATAACTTTTTCTGAAGTAAAGGTTTCGGTTTTTGTTTTAACTTCAAAACCACTTTTGGTTTTTGTTAAACTTTCAACTTTGCCATATTCAATTTGAACTCCACAGGCTTGCGCTTGCTCTGCCATACTTGATGTTAAATCGAACCCTGAAATTGATTTAAAGCCAGGGTAGTTGGTAATTTCGTACGTTAAAGATGCTTGACCACCAATGGCCAATGCTTCCACACATATTGTTTTAAGCCCTGCTCTGCTTGCAAATATGCCCGCAGTTAAGCCAGCTGGGCCAGCCCCGATAATCACCACATCTGCTTTCATACTCATATTGTACCCAAAAAAATAAATTTTTCCAAACAAAAATGAGTGCTTTGTTTAAATTAATTATTAACAAATAATTAAATTGGACCTTCAAAACACAAAAAATAAAGTCAATTCATATATGTAAATAATCTTGTCGGTTTATGTTGACTTTAAAATTTTTATTTGATAAAATGTATTTCGATTTCACAAAAAGGAGAAAGTATGGTTGACACAAACAAATGTATTGGCTGTGGCTCTTGCGTAGCAATCTGCCCTGTTGGTGCAATAAAATTGGTTGACGGTAAAGCAAAAATAAACGCAAAAAAATGCATTAAATGTGGCACTTGCGCATCATTTTGCCCTGTTAGTGCAATTGAAATTGAAAAAGAATAACTGATAAAAAAACAAGAGGCTTCATGCCTCTTTTTTATTTAATTTTTATTGAATTTTTCCAAAACAATATGGTAATCTTCAATAATATACTCATCATTTTTTAATCTGTAACCAAAATGTAAATAAAATGGCAATGCTCTTAATGATGCTGGAATCTCAATCCTTTTAGAACGAACAAAATATTCATCTTTTTCTAGAGTCTCCATTATTTTTCTTCCATATCCTTTATTTTGATAATCAGGATGAACAAAAATGGTAAAAAGTGAACTTTCTGTTTCACTACCCCAATAAGGTCCTATGGCACCACAAGTAACAATTTTATTATTGTTTTTTATAACATAAAAATGAGTCCAACTTGCTCTTTTCTTTACTCCATCATAATCCAAGGATTTCTTAATTCTTTCAATTTCTTTTTGTGGAATAAAATGCTTAAAAGAGATTTCAGCAGTGGTAGAAATTAAATCTGAAACTTCTTGTATATCTTCTTCTTTTAATAATTCAACAATATCCATTAATGTTAAATTCTCCTTAAGGTTATTTTATAACATGGTTATTTTATATTTATAATGTGCTTTTCAATTCTGAAATTTCTTTTTCAAGTTTATCTCTTGAATAAAATTTCAATTTGTTACTTTTTGCAAATGTTTGAAGATCCTTTTTGGCGCGTTTTAGTGCAATGCCAACAAGGAGTGTGCTTTTGCCTAAACTGTTGCAACGTAAATATTTAAAAACTTCCTTATTGTTGTTTTCAATCAACTCGCTTAATTCTTCACATTTCTTGCTTTGCAAGTTTGCTGTTTTGTATCTTCCTGTATCATCAAGGCATATTGATTTATCAACAGTGTGAATATCATAAATTGAACCACTAAAACCGGAAAGATATTTTTCTTTTTTCTCAACAAATTTTTCAACTGCGTCGTCAGTTAACATTGTGCATTTTATTTTCTTTTTCATATGTTCTCCAAAAACTAATCTTGTGTAATTTTTGTTTTGTAATCTTCACATTTCTGTTTTAAAATTTTGCTCATTTCAGTTGCATTTTCATTTGCAACTGCGCCCATAAGTCGAGTAATTTCCAAATATAAATTTTCACCCGTCAACACAGTTGCTTTTGTGTGAGTTGTTGTAGTATCAGAATACTTTTCAACCTTTAAGTTATAATCTGCCATTGCACAAATTTGTGGCAAGTGAGAAACGGCAATAATCTGCTTGTTTTTGCTTAATCTTGCCATATATTCTGCAACCACCATAGCAATGTTTCCACTTAAACCTGTATCAATTTCATCAAAGACAATTGTGTGTATGTTATCCACAGCCGAAACAACAATTTTATATGCCAACATTACTCTGCTCATTTCGCCACCGGAAACAACTTTGTTGAGTGGTTTAAGTTCAAAACCCAAGTTGGAACTGAACATAAATTCAACTTTATCCACACCTGTACGTGAATATCTTTCTGTAATCTTATCAAAGGCAATTTCCATTTTTGCATTTGGCATGCCAAGTGTTTGCAATTCTTGTTGCAATTTTGCACTTAAATTTTGAGATGCAAGTTTTCTTTCTTCGGTCAAAACTTTTTGTACTTCATCAATTTTTGCAAGCAAATTTCCCTTTTCTTTGCTTAACTCGGCGTACCTTTCTGCACCATTTATTAAATTTTTAAGTTTTTGTTCTGTTTGGTTGTGATATTCGGTTAAATTTTCAAAATTTCCACCATATTTTCTAAACAAAGATTTAATTAAATCTACCCTACCATCAATATAGTTAAAACGTTCTTCATCAAATACGTTTTTTTGCAAATTTTCATATGCTGTATCAACAATATCTTCCACTTCCAAAATTGCGCTTTCCACCCTATTTTCAAGTGCTTTGTACTGTTCGTTTATATCGCTTATATTTTGCAAATTTTTCTTTGCCATATTAAGTTTTTCAAGGGCAGTTTCGCCAAAAGAATTTTTGCCACAATTTTCACAAAAGGCACGCAAATTTTCATTTATTTTTTCAAACTGTTGCATGGTCTTTTTCTCTTCGGTTAATTTTTCAAATTCGCCTTCAAAAATGCCTGCTTCTTCAATTTCTTTAATTTGATATGTGTATAAATCAATCAAATTTTGTTTTTCTTGTTCACTTCCACCCAAGGCTTCAATTTCGGTTTCAATTTCTTTAACTTTATCAATATAATTGTTTAAAATTTCCAAATGTTTTTGTGCAGTTTTGCTGAATAAATCCACAATTTGCAGTTGATAATCATTATCCAAAATTGCAAGATGTTCGCTTTGTCCATGAATGTCCACTAAATGCAAACAAACCTTTTTTACGCTTGCAACAGGCACAAGTTCGCCATTAATTTTGCATGTATTTTTGCCATTTAAGTCAATTTCACGCATCAAAAACATTTCATCTTTGCAGTCAATGCCAAGTTCTTGTTTAATAAATTCCACATCTTGAACGCTTAACGCAGAAAAAATTGCTTCAACTTTCATTGAAGTTGCACCAGAACGTATTAAGGTTTTATCTGAACGTCCACCAAAAACAAAACTCAATGCATCAAGCATGATGCTTTTTCCAGCACCGGTTTCGCCGCTGATTACATTGAGTTTTTCGTCAAACGTTAATTCTGCTTTATCAATTAAAGCAACATTTTCAATTTTTAAGGTTTGAAGCATTATTTAACCAACATTTCCCTTACTTTTGTGTTAATTTCATCTGCAAGAGTTGGATTTTCTTGCAAATATGCCTTAACATTTTCTTTACCTTGGCCGATTTTGTCGCCATTATAACTGAACCAAGAACCACTCTTTTCAATTACGCCCAAATCAATTGCTGCATCAATTATGCAACCGAAAACAGAAATTCCTTCGCCATAAACAATATCAAATTCTGCAGTTTTGTATGGTGGAGCAACTTTGTTTTTAACCACTTTAACTCTTGTACGGTTACCAACAATGTCTGAACCATTTTTGATGCTATCAACTTTTCTTACATCCAAACGGATTGAAGAATAGAATTTAAGCGCCTTGCCACCAGTTGTTGTTTCTGGGCTACCATAAAGAACGCCAACTTTATCACGCAATTGGTTAATGAAAATAACCAAAGTTTTGCTTTTTGCTGTTACGCTTGTAAGTTTACGCAAAGCTTGGCTCATCAAACGAGCTTGCAAACCAACAAATTGGTCACCCATTTCGCCATCAATTTCTGCTTGTGGAGTAAGTGCGGCAACAGAGTCGATAACAACAACATCAACACCGCCTGAACGCACCAATTTTTCTGTAATTTCAAGGGCTTGTTCCCCACTTTCTGGTTGAGAAACATAAAGTGAGCCAATGTCCACACCTAACCTTGAAGCATAAACAGGGTCCAAGGCATGCTCTGCATCAATAAAGGCAGCAGTTCCACCCAAACGTTGTGCTTCTGCAACAACATGCAAAGCAACAGTGGTTTTACCACTACTTTCTGGGCCATAAACTTCAACAATTCTTCCCCTTGGCAAACCACCAACACCAAGCGCGATGTCAAGTGGCAAACAACCTGTTGGAATAACTTCCACTTCGCCAAAATGTGTTTCATCCATCTTCATAATGGATTCTTTGCCATATTGTTTTTCAATTTGTGCAATGGCTGCTTCCAATGCTTTTTGTTTTTCTTCGTTCACTTTTTTCTCCTTAAAAGGTAAATTTAACCTTAATTTATACTCTTATTTTAGCAACTCAAATTGAGTTTGTCAAACATTTGTTCGATAAATTATTTATCTTCTTTAAAACATGCGCTATTCTTTGCAAGATAGTTGCAACCAGAAATAACTGTTAAAGCCGTTGCAACCAACAAACTTGAATATGCACAGCATTTTACAAGAATAATCAACCAATTTGCAATTTCAAAGCCACAAGAATAAAGGTATGCCAAAACCATAGCAAATGGCAAGGCAATCATTTGCACCATTGTTTTTGCTTTGCCCCAAATGTCTGCCGCCAAAACTGTTCCGTTTTTTGCAGCCATAAGGCGAAGTGCACTAACAGCAAATTCACGTGCAATGATGATGCTTACCATAATAACACCCCAAGGCTCAGGAATTGTGCCATCAACAATTACAAGAATAAATGTTGTTGTTGTTAAAATTTTATCTGCAATTGGGTCCAAAAATTTGCCAAGGTTAGTAATTAAATTATACTTCCTTGCAATTTTGCCATCTAATAAATCTGTAAGTGCCGCTGCAATAAAAATTACAATTGCAACAATTTTGCCAATTCCATAAGGAATGAATGTGGCAAGATAAAAGAACATCATAAATGGAATAAGAACCAATCTTAAAACCGTTAATCTATTTGGTAAATTCATAATAACTCCTTAAATATGTTATTATTATAACATAACAATAAAAAAACACCAAAAGAATTTACTTCCTTGATGCTTTAATTTTTTCTAAAATTGCCTTACGTTCTTCCTTGGTGTAAAATTTAAATCTGCCAAACTTTTTAATTGCCAAGAAGAAGTATACATGCATTCTAAATCTGTTAACTTTTTGAATTAAAGTTATGTGCCCATTTTGTACGGCAAACATAATTGTTTTGCCAGGGCTATCTGTTGTGTTAACATCAATCATAACTTTGGATTTTTTGGAGGTAAACAACATTGGATTTCTAAACATTAAAACGGCGCAAGTATCATTTGTTGCAACACGTTTTTTCTTGTATCCATTTTCCCAGTAACCAGAATACATTTCTGCCAAAAATGCACCAACATCGTTTATCTTTGCCATCAACCTAACTTCACGTTCAGTAAAATGTGTTACATCACGACCAACACGGGAAGGCACATATGTTATTGGAATTCCACTTTCAACAACAATTTTAAAGGCTTCTGGGTCGGAAGAAACGTTGAAGGAAACGTAGTTCTTCCACTTGCCTTCACTATCCCAACCAAAAGGCGAACAACCTTCTGTATATATATGACTAATTTTGCCAATTACATCTGGGTGAGTTTGAATAAGTTGTGCAATGTTTGTGTGTGGGCCAAGTGCAATGATGGAAATGTTATCTGGATATTCGCAAATTGTTTTATACATTGCTTCCACGGCAGAAAGTTTAATTGGTTTTATGCCCGCCTTCTTTGGTGGAATATAATTGCCCAAACCTTCATTTTGATGAATAAACTTTGCGTCTTTTGGTTCCCTAACCAAAGGTTTTGCTGCACCTTTTGCAACCGGAATATCTGTACGTTCAAACTTTTCCAAAATGTGAAGCATATTTCTTGTAACTGTATCAATATCCAAATTTCCACTTACAGTTGTGATGAGTTTGATTTCCATAATGTCATCATACAAAGAAAGAGCAACGGCTGCTGCGTCATCAACCCCTGGGTCAGTATCAATAATACAATTTATTTTGTGAAATAATGCCATAATGTTTTTCTCTTATTCCTTATTATATATTAAAATAAGGTAAAAAACAATCAAATTTTATGTAAATGCCACTAATTTTTTGTTTGCAGTTGACAAACAAATTTCAATTTGCTAATATTAAAGCGTTCGTTATAAGAAATAAGCGGGTGTGGCGGAATGGCAGACGCGCACGTTTAAGGGGCGTGTTCGCGAGAGTATGGGTTCAAGTCCCATCACCCGCACCAATCTTATAACGTTTTTTATTTTGTTTGACTTAGACTTGATGTTGTATTAAAATTTATGTTAGGAGTTACATATGAAGAAAAAATGTTTGTGGTT
>CALCEI010000168.1 GCA_937900575.1 uncultured Clostridia bacterium | reverse complement strand
CAGGAATTGCCTGTGCATACATTGCGGCTAAACGCGGTTTAAAAACACTTTTGGTTGAAAAAATTGGCAACGACTTTAAGGGTTGGTTCCTTAAAGAAGACTTTAACAGCGCGTGGTTGGAAGTTATTTCTTACGACGATTTAAGTTTGAGCCAAATTGAACAAGTTTTGCCAATGCATTTATACGCAAAATGGGAAATTAAAACCTTTGTTATTGCCTTTACTAACGAAAAAGTGGGCTACGATATTGGTGTGGTGGATGGCTTGAACCCAACACCTTATGGAACAACATTTAAATTTGCCCTTATGTATGAACAAGGTTACACTCAAAACACCGCTGAAAACATTACTGTGGTTCTTGTTGATGAAGGGGATAACAGAACAACCCTTGTTGCTTCCATTAATGAAGGCGGACTTGCTTATTACACAATTTCAGAAGTTAAACAAGCTTACAGAGTTGAAATTTCTGGTGTGAGAATTAACAAATATGGCGTATATTTCTTGGATGAAAGAACAACTTACTCAACATCTGCAGATATGCCTGAAAATTTGATTGCTGAACACGGAAACACTTTGAATTTCTTGCTTGATGACGAGGCTTTGCCAACTCCAACTAAAAATGGTTACACTTTTGCTGGTTGGCACAGAAAAACAGTTGAAGAGGGCGAAGATGTTTATGATGCAAACATCTATAATTTTAATGAATTGATTACAGACGAAGTGCGTTTGGTGGCTTATTGGGATTTGATTGACTACGACATCAATTACGTGCTTTTGGGTGGAACAATTTCAACTGACACATCCTTAATAATTTATACCAAATATACCATTGAAGACACAGTGCTTTTGCCTTTGAGAAACAATGTGAATAAAGCAGGATACAATTTCTTGGGTTGGTTTGAAAACGTACCAAAAATTGGTGAATTGTATGATTACACCGATCTTAGTGAAGTTGTGCAATTTGGACCTCGTGTAACAGGAGATAAGACATTTGTTGCAAAGTGGGAAATAATACA
>CALCEI010000167.1 GCA_937900575.1 uncultured Clostridia bacterium | reverse complement strand
AATTTATGTTACAATCAAGATATCGTAAATAAATATCAAAATTCCAAAGAAGAAATCTTCATTATCGGTGGCGCTTCAATATATTCCGCCTTTCTTCCCTATGCTAAAAAACCATTTGAAATTTTTATTTATTTTTGCAGCCGTGGTAGCAGTATTGTGCGGATGCGAGACAAGAACGGTAAAACGCTCCACAGAGATAGAGTATCGATTTGATGGCATTGATCAGGTTATATTTATTAATGGCCACCGATACAAGGCGCAAGAGTTTAAAACGGATTGGAATAATGCGGTGTGGAAGTACAAAGATCAAGTAGATATTAATGAGCAGGCTATGCTTGCTGACCTTCAGGAAGTAATCAATGAAAACTTCCCTAAATCAAACGAGAAACTCCAGAAGATGGCAAAGACACTCAATGATAAGCAATTTGTATCCTATTGGGCATAATGGCAGGTAATACTTTCATAGAACACTTTGAAATCCGTAATGAGGACGTCACACTTCGATTCACCTGCCCCAACTACCGCAAGCGAATTAACGAGTGTGTATCAAACCTTCTGATTGACTTAGAAAAGCCGGAAACTTTGGTAAAGAAGGAGGCTTTTTATGGTCAGTCATCTAAAGGTGTGCAATTTCGAAAAGGTTTCTTTTTTGAAAGTGAAGAATCTGATTGGGTTGCAGAAGAAGAAGTTGAAGAATTTATTGCAACGTTAAGACAAACACCAGAATTTGATGCTATGTACACGGAATATAACCAAAAAAATTTGGATTACATAAAATCAAAGTATGAACAAGAAAATTTAGCCCTTAAAGCAGAAGTTGAAAATTTAAAAGCAAAAATTGATTCTTACCTTAAAACCAACAACATAGATGCTTCAAAAATGCAACCAAAATACGAATGCGAACTTTGCAAAGATACAGGAATTGCCAATGGCCACATTTGTAACTGCTTGTTAAAGGAACTTAACGAAAAACTTTCCAAACAATTCAGTAGCCAATCAGAATTTAAAACTTTTGCAGATTGTGATGAATCGAAAATGAACGAAACAGACAAAAAAACCTGCGAAATTTTAAAAACTTGGTGCCAAAAATATCCATCAACAAAAATTTTAAACATCAATTTGTTGGGTGGTGCCGGTGTTGGCAAAACCTTCTTGCTTGAATGTGTCGCCAACGAAATGATAAATCGTAATTATGTTGTATGTTTTAAAACGGCTTTTGAAATTAATGAACTTGCCCGTCTTTATCACATTGGCAAATCTTACGAATTTGCAGATTGTTTGAATGCAGATATTTTGATTATAGACGACCTTGGCACAGAGCCTGTGCTTAAAAATGTTACAATAGAATATCTTTACAACTTAATAAACACAAGGCAAGTCAACAGCCTTCCAACATTCATTTCCAGCAATTTAAGTTTGGATAACGTTTTGGATAGATATGACGAGCGTATTTTCAGTCGTCTTGCAAACAAGGCCTTGGCACTTAATATTGCATTGGATTCTCAAGACAAACGCCTTAAATAAGCAACAAAAAACACCACACATGTGGCGTTTTTTTATTTTGTAATAACATAAACTGGCACTTCTGCGCCGTCTTTTTCTGCGGTTGAAACAACAAAGTTTTCATGAACAAATTGAATCAATTGACTTTCTTCAACATTAGATTTTGTTGTAAATGTATCGTTAGGTTTTTCAACATATGCTTTGTTAACAATTTTTTGAATCATAACTTTTTTGTTTGTTTTAACCAACAAGTTACGCAAATCTGTAACAACTTCTGGCCTACCTTCCACAAAACTTTCTGCCAACATAATTCTGTTTACATCATAAAGGGAATAATCTTCACAATATCTTAATTTTGTACCCTTGTTTAAAAATGGCGTAACTTTAATGTTGAACATTGTAATATCGTCTGGTAAAACAATGCCATTTTCAACAACGTCACTCAATGCTCTACCTGCTTGATATTTTGTTATACCTTCATTTTTTGCCAAGCGACCAATTCTATAACTAACTCTAAGTCTCAATTCAACAGTTGATGGGTCTTCAACAAGTTTAAGCGCTTCACGCAATTTGTTCTTTTCATCAACAAGGTTGTTTACGTCAACTTCTTTATTTTCCAACTTGGAAATGAAATCTGCATATTCATTAAGCAATTCATCTGCTCTTGCTTCAAATTTTTCATTTAATTCAATCATGGTTCACCTCTAAAAATCACACTTATTATATCATAGAATTAGCATTTGTCAATATTGTTTACTAATTAATTTTACAAACTTAACACATCTTGCTATAATATCATTAAAGGTGGTTATTATGCTAACAATAAAAGTAAAATATTTTAGTGATGTGGAGCCAATAAAATTTATTGGTGGAAAAAGTGATTGGTACGATTTGCGCTCTGCAGAAGATGTCGAACTTAAGTCTGGGGAATTTAAACTTATTAAACTTGGCATTGGTATTGCTTTACCAAAGGGTTACGAAGCAATTGTTGCCCCTCGTAGCAGTACATTTAAAAATTACGGAATAATTCAAGCCAACAGTATTGGTGTTATTGATGAAAGTTATTGTGGTGACGAAGACCAATGGATGTTCCCTGCAATTGCTTTAAGGGATACGGTTATACACAAAAATGATAGGATTTGCCAATTCAGAATTTTAAGTCATCAACCAGAACACGAAATTGTTACGGTGGAACACTTAAATTCAGTAAGTCGTGGTGGCATTGGTTCAACAGGTAAACAATAAAAAACAAGGCTAACTGCCTTGTTTTTTTATGCTCTTCCCTAACAGAAAATCATTGGTTCTGTTGTAAAGGTTATTTTTAACAATGCACCCAAATATTGCAACACATAACTTCCATTTTTATGAATGGCAAAGTCCACTCTGCCAACAATCTCTTCTTTTTTTGTACAACCGTGCACAGCACAATCGTCGCTTACTTCCCAATTGTCTCCAAGCAAGAAATATTCGCCATCATTAACTTTTATATATTGAGTACCAGTGGTTGCATCTGTATATGCGTTTTGTGGAAAACGTACGCAGAAAGTTATTAAGTTTGCGTAGGTGTGAGTTGCCGTTTTATCAGTTATTGGTTTTTTATAAAAGAGTTCGTCGTTTACGTATAATGCATATTGGTTTCCTTCAACTTTCACATTAATCAAATCCCCTGGCATGCCAACAAGACGTTTTATTATTGAGCCCTTTGTAAACCATGGCACGTCTGCAACGACAATATTGTTGCGCATAAGTGGTCCATACTTGTTTACAAATGCAAAATCTTCGCTGTCTTCTGAAGTGGTTGCATTTGGATTTAAAAGCATCTGCATAGATGTACCATAAACAGGTGTTTGTACATAGACAAAGTTAAAACATGTAAACACAATAATCAAAAAGGCAACAACACAAATAAGTGCTGTCAAAATTCCATTAAATATATTTGTTAAAATATTGTTTGTTCTTTCGTCCATTTCTTTTATATTACACCAAATGAAATTAAAAAGCAAAGAAATTTGATTTTTATTTTCTTTTATACTATCTGCTAAAATAAAGCAAAAATTCAACTTTTATTTTAAATTTTTGCAACAAAAAAGTGCCAAACGGCACTCTTTTTTTTATTATTGTTCGTCTGTTTCGGTTGGTTGTTCTATTTCAACTTCAACAGAAGGCTCAACAGTTTCTTCAACTGCTTCTTCTTTTGTTTCTTCTTTAGTGTTTGGTTTTTCACTTAAAGAACCATTGTCAACTTCTTTTTTGCTTTTGCGTGGTTTCTTTTCGAACTTATCATTGCCAAGCATAACTTCAATCAATTTAATTTTCTTTCCGTTAAGTTCGCAGAATAATCTGAAGATTACATAAGCAAATGCCAAAACTCCAAGCAATGTTATGATGTGTTGATATACCAAAATACCTTCTGCTGCATCATAAATGCTAAATTCAAAAATGAGCCATGTTGGAATTTCCAAAACCAAGAAAGCCAAAGTTAAAATAAACATATCTCCTGTGCGTCTACGTGCTTCGGCATCACTGAAAAAAATAACCAAAACAAGTGAAAAGCATGTTGCCAAAGCAACCAAGTTTAAGCCAACACCACAAAAATAGTTAGTTAATGTGCTGAAGGCAATTACAACAGCCAAAGCAACAAATGTTAAAATAAATGCACGTCTTACATTCTTTGTCATATTAATTCTCCTTTATTGTAGTTTACTTCTTCAGTAAACTTTTATCTACGTTTAACATTATAACAACATTGTTTACTTTTGGCAAATGTTTACAAACAAAATTTTGTGGGCTTCCTTGCCAAATTTTTACAGTTTTTGGCACGTTTGGGCTAGTTTGCCGGCACATACGAGTACAATGATGTTATATTGGAGGAATTATGGACGAAATGTTGGAACTTGCTTTAAGCAAGATTGATAACCTTGAGCACATGCTAGAAAAATATTTCCAAATTTTAAAAGTGGATAATGAATTGGACTTTGTGCTTAAAGGTGGATATGTAACCGAAAGTGAAATTGATGACGTGCTTGATGGCACATACGAAATTGGAGGAGATAATGAATAGTATTGAAACATTAAAACAAGAATTGTTAAGCCAAAAGAGTGCAATTGAAGGGAAAGGTGGAAGAGTTGTTGTATCTCACACCAACCCAAGCCCAAGTGAAATTACTGCCGGAATCAGTACAATTCCTGGTTCGGTGGATTTTACCCTTGCTGATGCAACGGCTGCAGATGTCTTAAGTGGAAAAACTTTTTATGCAGGAGATGATGTGCTAAAAACAGGAAGTTTTGTTGGCTTATCAGAAGATGAAATGCGCACATTGTTTTACACCAGCAAAACTGCAACAAAGGAACACTATAATGTTACAATCCCTTCAAACACACCTTTCTTGCGTGATTATATTTTTTATAAATGCCCAAACCCACTGACAATAACATTGAATAGCGATTTACAAGAAATTGGTGAACACATAGTATCCAATGACGCAATACATACTGTCACAAATTTCAGTAGCTTAACCCAATTACAAAAAGTTGGCGCATACGGCTGTTCTTATCTGCACGGTATTGATTTGTCTTGTTTGCCACAAAGTTTAACAACGCTAGATACAGGCGCATTTTCTGACGCTTTATATAACTCAAGCAAAATTGTTGTTGGGTCAAATTTAACTTCCATAGGAAGTTATGCCTTTGCTTCTATTGCTGGAAAATCATATATAGACGACTTGGACATCTCAAACCTTGCTTTATCAACTTCGCCAACTTATATGTTCCAAAACATCATTTTTGATTGTGATTTGGTTGTTCCACAAGGCGTAACAACCATTGCTTCATCATTCAATTATGGTGGCTCATTCAAAACCGTTACGGTGCATGAAAACGTAACAAGCATTGCAACAAATGCCTTCGGTTCAATTTCTAGTGATGCCCAATCAGTTTACGCAACAACTTACATGCATTTTAAAAGAGTTTCACCACCAACTTTCGCTTATGGTGCAATCGGAACAAAATATGCACATGCTGGCTTTACAATTTATGTCCCAGACCAAAGTGTTTCTGCTTATAAGGCCGTTTCTTATTTAAGCAGTTTCAAAAACTATATTAAAGGTGAAAGCGAAATGCCATAAAATTGTGCAAAAATTAATTTAAATAAAAAAATAATTAATTTAATATTTTTTTCGTATTTTTGCCTATATATTATTTTTTATATAAAAAATAAAAAATTAAAATTAAATTAATTAAAAATATAAACAAAATAAATAATTATATTAAAAATAAAAATTAAATTTTAATTAAAAATAATTTTTTATTTTATTAAAATTAATATACGTAATTTACCAAATTAAAAATCAAAATAAATTGACAAATAAATAATTATTAGTTAATTTTTATTTATTAATTTTAATAAATTTATTTGGCATTTTTAAACACCCTTTTATGTGCTAAAAATAAGCATGTTTTGGCACATTTGAAAAATATTTAAAAAATAATTAATAAAATATTAAAAAATTAAAATATAAATTTAATAATATTATGCTACGCACGCGTCTTGTTGTGGTCGTTTTTTGCTGCCATAAATTTTAATTGCGTCTTGCACTTTAAATTTATCGGTTCTTAATAATTCTTTTTTTATTAATTCGCCATTTTTGTAGCATTCTCTATATGATTTGACGTCCATGCCTTTTGATGCCCTTTTTAAGTAAAAGCTTTCATCTTCATATATAACCTTATCAGTATACTCACACTGCTCGTCAAATTTAATAATTTCCTGTGGCTCAACCACGTTTAAAATTTCGTTTTTAAGAGCATAAGACGTATCTCCCATATCTTCGCCAAAAATCCTTATTCTTATGCTGTTTGACGTATAGTTGGTTACAATGGTTATTTTTTGATTTGTGTTGTTTTTAAACTTTAAATCACTGCTTCCAAAGTTCACCATTGCATCAAAGCCATGCTTTACATAAGCAATTTGTTTGCTGTGTTTGTTCGCCTCAACAATTTCCAAGCCAGAAAGAAGCGCCGTGTTGTATAATGTGGTTGAAACTTGGCACACTCCACCACCAAGTCCGTCAATAAATTCATCACCAACAATAATTTTTGCTTGCCTGTATCCATTTTCGGTTGTGCGCCTGCCAACACATTCGTTAAAAGAGAATGTTTCACTTGGCAAAACTTCCACAAAATTAAGTGAATTTAAAGCATTTTTAACGTTGTGCTTTCTATCTGCAGAAGACGATGCAATAGACGTACTAAAATCTGCCCTTAAATGCGTATATTTTTGATAATCTTCCGTAACAACATGTGGAATAATTTTGTTGGTTTTTACATTAACGCACAATTCTTGGTCGTTTAAAATTCTTTGCACCAAATCTTCGTAAATTTGCCACCTGTTCACCATTTTCCCAACCACATGTGGAGCTATTAAAAACACATCTTTTGTGTTGGAGTTTGTACTTAATGTTGCATCGCGTTCCTTAACGTTTATTGTGCGTTCAATTTTTTCAATGGTTTTGCTTATGTTTGGGTATAAATATTCTATTATAACATCCTTATCAAAGCCTAATTGAAGCATACGAATAAGCAACTCTTTTTTCTGCGCTGTTGTGCCAAAACGATTATATTTGTTAAGCTCAAATTCTTCATAAAAATTCCTTGATTTTTTTATGTTTTTATCCACTGAATATGTAAATTCTTTATTATCGCACACAAACACAATTTCGTTTAAACAAAAACACTGTGGCACAGCAAGTGCGCAAATAAAAATCACACACACCAAAGATGAAATAATCAATTTTTTCATAACCCTAGTATGTGTAATCTATTTCGTTTTATTTGTTTAATATTTAAATTTTATTCTTCTGCAGGTGGCAATTTGTCTTTGTCTTCATCGTCGTCATCGTACGCAATGCCAACGTCGTTGCTTACTGCGCTCAATTTTTTATCAATTTTTTCGCTTGATTTCTGTGCTTGTTCAATTGTGTTTGTTGCTTCTTTCAATTTTGTTTCTGTTTTAGCCAAAAGTCCCATAAACTTACTGAACTCTTGTTTGAAAGCAGAAATAAGTTGCCACAATTCGCTTGAACGTTTTTCAATTGCCAAAGTTTTAAAACCAAGTTGCAAACTGTTAAGCAATGCAGAAATTGTTGTTGGTCCACACACAATAATTTTGTATTCGTCTTGCAACAGCCTAAACAAAGCGTCGTCTTTTACAACTTCGGAATAAAGACCTTCATTTGGAAGGAACATTATTGCAAAATCGGTTGTCGTTGGAACGTCTATGTATTTTTCTTTTATGGATTTTGCCTGTTTTTTGATGCTTGCTTCAAGTTGTTTCCTGAACTTCTCTGCACCGTCTTTGTCAGATGGGTCAGCATCAACAAGCCTGTTATAATCTTCAAGTGGAAATTTGCTATCAATTGGAAGCAACACTGTCTCACCGTCTTTGCCGGGAAGTTTTACCACAAAATCAACTCTTTCTTTACCGTTTACTTTAATTTGAACTTGACTTTCAAATTGATTTGGAGCCAAGGTCTGTGCCAATAAGTTTTCAAGTGAAATCTCGCCCAAAATTCCACGTGTTTTAACGTTTGTAAGAACTTTTTTAAGGTCGCCAACACCGGTTGCAAGGTTACGCATTTCACCCAAACCAGAATTTACATGCTCCAAACTTTGTTGTATTTTAGAAAAACTATCGTTAAGCCTTTGAGATAAGGAATTATTTAACTTTTCGTCCACCGTTTCACGCATCTTTTCAAGTTGTTTTTCGTTTTCTTGTCTTATTGTAAACAGCGAATTATTAACGTCACTTGTAAGTTTTTCAATGCGTTGTTCATTCTTTACAGTAAGTTCGTCAACGCGTTTGGAAATGCTGTCAAATTCCTGCTTTTGCAACAAACTTAAATTGTTTATTGTGTCTTGAGTGCGTTTGCCGTTGGCTTCCAAGGTCTGCATAATCATCGCATTTACAACTTCGTTTTGATTTTTTTGTGCATCGACAATTTCTTTTACATTGCCAGAAACTCCCACACCGCCACTTTTCTTTTTATACAACACAACAAAAGTGATAAGTGAAGCAAGCCACACAGCGCCAAAAACCGAACCTAAAACAATTAATTCCATAAAATTCTCCTTAACTTACAAGCATTTTACAAAATAAAAATCCATTTTGTCAAACGTTAAAAATTATATTAATATAAAATTTAATATAAAATCAAAAAATGAGTTTACATTTTTGCTAAATTTGGTTACACTATAAATATGTTTAATGTTATATCTGGCCCATGTGCTTATGACAGCCATGCTGACGCAACAACAAAAAAACTTGTTAAATATTTAAAAGCAGAAAAACAAGAATATTCTGTATATTTTTCTAAATCCTTTGAAGATTTCAGCAAAACAGTTGATGAACTTACAACAAATTTGGAAACCGAATTTATTGTAGTTGGTGATGATGTTGTTTTGCACGAATTTTTAAATTCCGTTTTTGATATTTCAAAAATTAAATTTGGCATTGTACCATCGGGTGCAAAAAATGATTTTGCAACATATTTAGAAATTCCAAGTTCACCAATTTCTGCACTTAAAAATATCTTGCAAAAAAATGTCGTTGGTGTGGACTATTTGGCAGTAAACAACAAACTTGCAATAAACAACGTTGTTGTTGGTGCAAGTGCAGAACTGTTTGAAATTGTAAATTCTTACAAGGTTAAAAATTTTGTAACTAAAACTTATGCATCTATGAAATATTACAACAAATTTGAAGGAATAAATTTGACAATAGACACAAAATCTGGCAAACCAAAAACCGAAACAATTTTTGATTTATCCATTGCAAATGGTGGTTTACTTCACGGTAAGCACATAAGTCCACTTGCAAATGTCCAAGATGGTTTGTGTAATTTAAACTATTGTACAGATGTGCAAAAAGAAGAAAAAAAGAAATACTTTAATGCCTACTCTTCGGGCGACCAAATTTATGATGAAAAAACAAAACAAGTTTGGTTAAACAGCCTAAAGATTACAAGCCCAGATGGAACAATAAAAGCAGTTGTTGATGGTAAAGTTGAAAACTGCCCAGCAGTTGAAGTTATTGTAAAAGAAAAAGGCCTTAAAATTTACATGTAACAATTGTTTTACTTTTGACGACAAAAACCTTAACAGACAAAAATATACAATATTTTTGATGAATAAAAGCACTATTCTATTTCTAGTAGAGAGAATTATCTTTAACTTTAGAATGAAAAGTGCTTTTTTCTCTTGGCAATTCGAAAGTTATTATTTATCATTACAATATATAATTTATAATTATATCGATTTATACTAAGGAGAAAACAATGATTATCACTATGGTTTGTGATGTTCTTGGTGAAGAGAACAACGGAACAACAATTGCAGCAATGAACTTAATTCGTGCACTAAAGGAAAAAGGTCATGAAGTTAGAATTGTCTGTGCAGACCAATACAGAAAAGGTCAAGAAGGTTTTTACGTTGTACCAAATTTGAATTTGGGCAAAGCCTTAAACAACTATGTAAAGAAAGCAGGTGTAACACTTGCAAAAGTGGATAAAAAAATAATTGAAAGTGCAATTGTGGGAAGCGATGTTGTCCATTTACTTATTCCATTTCCATTAAGTATGGCAGCATTAAAAATTGCAAAAAAACACAACATACCAACAACGGCAGGTTTCCATATGATGGCAGAAATTTTTACTGCATACATCAAAATGAACAAATTGGCACCATTAAATACATTTATATATAAATTTATTTATAGGCACATCTACAAGCATGTTGACGCAATACATTATCCAAGCCAATTCATTCAAGATAGGTTTGAAAAAATTGTAAAACATAAAACAAATGGTTACGTTGTTTCTAATGGTGTAAATGATAATTTTGTTTATAAACCAACGGAAAAACCAGAAGAATTAAAAGATAAGTTTATTATAACAATGACAGGCAGATACGCAAAAGAAAAGACGCAAGACACACTGCTTAAAGCCATGAAGTATTCTGCCCACGCAAACGATATCCAAATTATTTTGGCAGGACAAGGTGTAAAAGAAAAATACTATAGAAAATTGGCAAAAAATTTGCCTGTTTATCCAATATTTAAATTGTTCGACAGACAAGGTGTTTGCGATTTGTTGAACTACACCGATTTGTATGTTCATGCTGGACAAGTTGAAATTGAAGGCATTGCCTTCTTGGAGGCATTGGCTTGTGGAAACATGGTTATTGCATCAGATTCCAAGTTAAGCGCAACAAAATCTTTTGTTAAAGATGAAAAATGCATCTTCAAATGGCACAAACCAAAAGATTTGGCACGTGTTATTGACTATTGGTTTGAACACCAAGATGAAATGAAAGAATACAAACAAAGAAATTTGGAATATATGAAAGGTTTTGACCAAAAAACATGTATGGACAAAATGGAACAAATGTTTGTTGAGGTAATAAAAAAAGCAAATGAAAAATAAAACCATCTATTATAGTGACGAACTTAACGATGATTTTGCAGGTGGCCAAGTTAAACTTAAAAAGGTAAACAAGGATTTCAAGTTTATCCACAAAAACCCAATTTGGCGCTTTTTTGCTTTCATTTTATACTACATAATTGCCTTCCCTATTATTTGGTTTTATGAAGTTTGCATTTTAAGAGTTAAATTTGTAAACAAAAAGGCATTGAAATCATTAAAGCATACTCCATACTTTATGTACGGCAACCACACGGGTGCAACAGATGCTTACACACCACAACTCATTTCTTGTCCAAGAAAAAATTATATTATAGTAAGCCCTGCAACCGTTTCCATAAAAGGAATAAAAAACATTGTTCAAATGTTGGGCGCAGTACCTGTACCAACAGAATTAAATGGTTTCCCACCATTCTTGAATGCGATTGAAACATTGCACAAAAAGAACAACATAACAATTTATCCAGAAGCACACATCTGGCCATACTATACAGGTATACGTCCATTTAAAGACGTGTCTTTCAAGTATCCTGTAAAATTTAATTCTCCGGTTGTTGCCTTCTTTGTGGCATACTCTAAACCAAAAGGCTTTTTAAGTTTCTTAAGGCACGCAAATGTAACAGTTTATGTAAGCAACCCAATTTATCCAAACTTGGATTTGCCAGAAAAAGAAAGACAAAAAGCTTTACGTGATGAAGTTTATAACTTTATGGTGGAAAAATCCAAATTCAGCACATATGAATATATAAAGTACATTAAAAAAGAACAGTAAAAAAAAAACAGGCATCACTGCCTGCTTTTTTGTTATACGTAATTCCTTTCGTAATTGATTTTATAAAAGTGGATTGTGTTTTCTGTAACTTTAACTTCGTCGGCAATTTCAATATCTGCAACTGCCAAAATTTTGCTACCGTCTGCAAGAACAGGTATTGCATCACGCATACGTTGTGGCACTTTTTTATCAATATAGTAATCATTTAACTTCTTTGTTCCACCCATATTAAGTGGTGCAAAGGTGTCGCCTTCTTTACGGAAACGCCAAACTGCTGTTGTTGGCAATTTGTCTGCGTCAACAACGTGTTGATGTGGTTTTGGCTCGGTGTAAATTTTGCTTGAAGTTGAACGGATAACACCATAACCTTCAATGTCAATTTTTCCACTCTTAAATGCATAACTGCCTGTTGCTTCTTTACGTTTTACATCACCAATAATGATGTAATCATATTCCTTGCATGCTTTAATTTTAAATGGCAAGTTAATTACACTGCCGTTGTTTGCTTCCAAAGCAAATTCACGCAACATTTTGATGTGTTTACGTTCAATATCTTGTTTGCTAAATTTTGCAAGTACATTCATCAAAACACGGTTTACAATTGCTTCGTGTTGATAGAAGTATGTAAGTGGCACTTTAACAATATCTTTTGTTTCAATAATCCCACCAATATTCATGTTGTTTGTAATAAATGTATCATCAACACGACAGATGTTTGAAAAGTTGATTATGCTTTTATCTGCATTCTTAAAATGTTTTCTTAATGCTGGCATAACAATATTTCTAATGTAATTTCTGGAATAAGTGTTATCTTGGTTTGTCTCGTCTTCAACATAGTCCAAACCATTTTCGTCCAAGTATGCCATAATTTCTTCTCTTGGAGTATTCAAGAATGGGCGAATGTAAACGCCATCTCTAACGGGTTCCATACCTTTTGCTCCACTTAAACCTGCACCACGCATAATGTTTAACAAAACTGTTTCTGCTTGGTCGTTCAAATGATGCGCAAGTGCAATTTTATCCACTAAACCCTTTTCCATAACTGTTGCAAAAACGCCATATCTAACTTTGCGTGCTGCTTGTTCAACAGTAAGTTTTTCTTCTTTTGCAACTTTTAAGGATTCACCTTTAAATTTGTAAGCACGAATGCCGTGGTCCTTACAGAAATTCATAACAAATTCTGTATCCAACGCACTTGTTGCACGAATGCCGTGGTCCACATTAATTGCAATAACTTCGCAATCAAGTTCGGCTTTGATTGAATTAAGGTAGTGTAACAAACAGATGCTATCCCTACCGCCAGAACATGCCACACCAACAATTTCTCCTGGTTTAATCATGTTGTTTTGTTTAATAAATTCTAAAACGTTTTCCATATCTGCTCCTATAATCTAGCAAGATTATACAACAAAACCATCAAAATTGCAATAGCAAAAGAAAAATTTGCCAAAAACAAATAAAATTTATTGGCAAATCCATAAAATACTTATTTTTAACTTTTCAAGTAAGTGCGTGCAACAAGCACGGTCATATCGTCTTTCGCAGACATTTCGTTTAATGTTAAAGCTTCGTTTAAAATGCTTTCGGCAAGAGTTTGTGGATTATTTGAAACAAGACGTGAAACATATTCAACCAAATTTTCTTGTGAACCAAAAGCATCAATTATGCCGTCCGTTGCCATAATAATAATATCCTTTGTTGAGATTGTTGTTTTGTATATGGACGGTGTTATGTTATCCAGCGCACCAATTGGCAGTGCACCGCCTTCCACAACTTCAATGTTGCCGTTGCGTTTAATTACACCAAAAGGTGCACCAACTTTAATGAAATCTGCCAAACTTTTGTTAAGGTCAAGCAAGCAAACGTCCAATGTGGAATATGTTTCTTGATTATTTACTGCAAGAAGTTTGTTTACACTTTCCAGCACCACATCGTTGTCAAATCCAACCTTATAAAAATTCTCAATTAAATTTAAAGTTAAGGCACTCATTTCGTGTGCTTTTGAGCCACTACCCATGCCGTCGCAAAGTGCCAACAAAAATTTGTCAGAACCAAGGCGAATTATGCTGTGACAATCTCCACATTCGTCATTGCCAGCTTTAGAACAAGTTGCCAGACCAAACACACAATCAAACTTTGATTTAATGCGTAAAGTAACCGTTGAAAAATCCCCATTTTCAACAGGAACAACACTTGTAATCTGCATTGGCAGTTTAAGTGTTTCGGTTATGATTTTTTCTATATTTGGATTATTTACACATTCACTCCTTACCACACAAACTGCGCTTGTATCATCATTCTTTTCTGTGTATAAAAGCACTTCCTTGCACTCTATGTTTTGGCTTAAAAGTCTACTGATAATTTTATTTTCTCGTTCCACATCAAAACATACATTTGTGTTTATTTCTTCGCCAATATCAAGCAAAAGGTGAGACACGGCTCCCATTTGGTCTGCAAGCAAAATCTTTACATTATTAACGTCTGCAACCATATTTTTATACTGCTTATATTCGTCGCTTAACCTGTTAATTAAATTAACCAAATAATTAACTTTTGGACATCTGCTGGTTAAACTTGCAGGCAAATCTAAAAGTCCAATTTTGCCCTTTGTTAAAGCTGTTTCTATTATTGCATCAAGGTTAGATTTATTTTCCAAACCTAACGTTCTTGTACATTTATTTTTATCCAAACATTCTTTGCAACAACTGCTTAAAACTTCACGAGAAAGCATGCCAATAATTTCATCTTTGGTTAAATCTTTTTTAACCATGTTTAAATGAATTTGCTTCATTTCCAAAAACACATTACTTAATTCGCTCATGCGCTTATGTAAATTTTTTCTTGTAATGTTAATAACATTTCTGGAAGAAATTTCGCTGTTTTTAACATAAACAACATCTGCCAATTTGTTTAGAATTTTGTTTGGTAAAAGCATAAATATAATGCCTGCAATCCAAATTGGAATTGAAGCATAAAGTGCATCAAAATTAAAGCCGAAAAAGTAAAGTTGAACAAAGGCTTCTGTCAAAAAGGACATTATAACAATTTTTATTTTGTTTGGCATTTTAAACACTGAAGAAAGCATTGTAACAAAGGCAAATTCAGCCAAAGGAACAAGGCTAAATTTACCAACCGAAACACCAACCAAAAAAGATAAAATTACCGAGTAAGTTAACGTACTATTTCCAACCGAAATAAGCACATAAACAGCCAACATCAAAACAAGCCTATAAAGTTCAAATTTGTATATGTTAACACTGCCCAAACCAACACCAAGCAAGGCAATAAAATATAAAAAGCAAATGCTTTCGTCAAGCGTTATTTTAAAGCAATTTTTCCTTAAAAACAACACCTGTAAAACCACAATAAATGCCCACAAACTGACAAATCCAAGCACAATATAATAAATAAGGTGTTCTACTTCGGCAAAATAATAGTAAACATATGTAGCAAACGACACCAAAAAGGATAAAAATGTTGCAACAAGGTTGAATCTCTTTTTTATGAGTTTGCAAAAGTAAAAAACAATAAGTCCTGTTGCAACAAAAGTTAATGCAACAAAAAATGTGGATAAACTTGGATTTACAAGCCACGCCGAGCCCAGTGTAAACACTGCAAGCAATTTTTCATCTACCCCAACAAACAGACATGCAAAGAAAAACGCATAAACAAATGGCGAAAGCCCACTAACTTGTGCCAAACTTAACACAAAACACACAAAAAGCAATGTTGTATATTTTAATATGTTTTTTAAAGAAAATTTTGTTTTCATAATATACCCTTAAAAAATTTAACATAAAATAAAAAATAAATTATTTAAAAAAATTAAGAAAATACTTGTTTTAAGGGTGTTTTTGTAATTTTTTTGTATTTTTTTGGCATTTTTTATTTATTTTTCTAAATATTTTTTTATTTTACTTTTCTTGTTTAAAACTTTTTAAAAAGCGCTTGACAAAAATTTGTAATTAATTTAAGATTAGTAATATCAAATATGTAAAACATATTTAATGCAAAAACTGTGAAGATGTGTTAAGTAGCATTTCCTTTTCAGAAAGAGAAAAGTGGCCCTGGGCTGTAAGCCACTTATGTTCAAAGGTCTTGTGAATTTCAGCATTGGAGTTGCACATTAGGAAAATGTGCCAGACAAAACTGTAAAAATGTAACAAGGTTTGATATTCAAACAAACTTAGGTGGTACCACGGGAACTCAACTCGTCCTAAAATTTAGGATGAGTTTTTTGTTGAAAAATTAAAGGAGAAAACTATGCAACAAAAAATTGATGAAATTTTAACCGAAACAAAAGAAAGGTTAGAAAAAATTAGTTCAACGGCAGATTGCCAAAATTTGCGTGTTGAAATGCTTGGCAAAAGTGGAAAAGTAACGGGTTTATTCCGTTTTATGAAAGATGTTGCGCCAGAGCAAAAACAAGAAGTTGGCAGAATGCTTAACGCATGCAAGGGTCAAGTTGAAGAAATGATTGCTTCAAAAGAAACTTTTTTGGCAAATGAAGAATTACAAAAAGCAATAAATAGTGCAGAAAAAATTGATATTACCCTTCCAAACAAGCAATGCACCGGCAGTTTACACCCACGCACAATAATCCAAAAACAAATTGAAGATGTGTTTGTTTCTATGGGTTTTGTGGTTGAAGACGGAAATGAAGTTGAAACTGAATACAATAACTTTACAACAGTTAATGTGCCAGAAAATCACCCAGCACGTGATATGCAAGATACTTTTTGGCTTGATAATGGTGAAGTTCTTAAAACTCAAACTTCTGCAGCACAAAACAGAATTTTAAAAACTTACAATCCACCAATCAGGGCAATTTTCCCTGGCAGGTGTTTCAGAAACGAAAATGTTGATGCAAGCCACGAAAACACATTCTTCCAACTTGAAGGTGTTATTGTGGATAAAGATGTTTCTGTTGGCAATTTGATTTATTTTATGAAAGAAATGCTTTCAAAAATCTTTAAAAAAGACCTTGAAGTGCGTTTGCGTCCTGGTTTCTTCCCATTCACAGAACCAAGTTTTGAAATGGACGTAAGTTGTCCTTTCTGCGATGGAAAAGGCTGTTCAACATGCAAAAATGGTGGTTGGATTGAACTTTGCCCATGTGGCATGATTCACCCACAAGTTTTGCGTAATGGTGGTATTGACCCAGAAAAATACAGTGGTTGTGCTTTCGGTTTGGGGTTGGATAGAATGGTTATGATAAGCCTTGGAATAAACGATATTCGTGAACTTAACAGTGGCAACCTTAAATTGTTAAAACAATTTGGGTTAGATGTAAAATAAGGAGCAAAATATGAAAATTTCATTAAATTGGATAAATGAATTTGTAGATTTAAAAGATATATCAACTGAAGACCTTGTAACACGTTTTGGCCTTTCCACTGCTGAAGTTGAAGGCGTTGAACATAAGGGCGAAAATCTTTCCAATATTGTTGTTGCAGAGATTTTGACAGTTGAAAATCACCCAAACAGCAACCATTTGCACATATTAACAGTAAATGATGGCACTGGTGCGCCTGTTCAGGTTGTTTGCGGTGCACCAAATGTACGTGTTGGTTTAAAAACTTTCTTTGCACGTGTTGGTGGCAATGTACAAGGCATGCAAATTAAACCAGCAAAACTTGTTGGTGTGGATAGTTACGGCATGTGTTGTGGTGGCAACGAACTCGGCATTGATAGTGATGAACACGGAATTGTGGAATTGCCAGAAGATGCAGTTGTTGGCACAGACCTTAAAGATATGTTGCCTGTTGAAGATACAATAATTGAAATAGACAACAAATCCTTAACAAACCGTCCAGACTTGTGGGGACATTATGGCATTGCACGTGAATTTGCAACCATCTTCAAACGTCCATTAAAAGCACTTGAACTTGAAGATTTAACAAAATATAATAACCTTCCAAAATTAGATATTAAGGTAGAAACAAAAAATTGTTTTAGATATTGTGGAATTACAGTAAACAACGTTTTAAAACACACTTCACCTGCCCTTATTAAATTAAGATTAAATTATTGTGGCATGCGTGATATCAACTTGCTTGCAGACATGACAAACTATCTTATGCTTGAAGTTGGACAACCAATGCACGCATTTGATAATGCAATTGTAAAAGGAATTACAGTTGTTGAAACGGATAAAAACGTGAATATGGAAACATTAGAACACGAAACACACGTTATTGAACCTGGCTCACTTGTTATTTGTGATGAAGAAAAATCTCCTGTTGCCATTGCCGGCATTAAGGGTGGTTTAAAATCTGGAATCAGTGAAGACACAACGTCTCTCTTGCTTGAAAGTGCATGTTTTGATTGCGCTGCCGTAAGAAAGACAAGCCATAAAGTTGGTTTAATTACAGATGCAAGCCAAAGATACGAAAAATCTTTGGACCCAGAACTTTGCTCAACGGCAATTGCAAGATTAATTTATTTACTTAAAAAAGCAGACCCAGAAATTAATGTGACATCAAGTTTGACAGATGTTTACAATTTCCATTATCCACAACACAAAATTGAAATTGATTTGGATTTCTTGTTCCGTCGTGGTGGTGTAAAATTAACTTTGGAAGAAGTTGTTGACACATTAACTCGCCTTGGATTTGGCGTTGAAGTAGCAGATAAAACAAACGGCAAATTAAGTGTTACAGTGCCAAGTTACCGTGGCACAAAAGACGTTTCAATAAAAGAAGATTTGGTTGAAGAAATCTTTAGAATTTATGGCTATGATAACATCAAAAGTGCTGTTATGAGCATGCCTTTAACTCCTGTTGACCAATTGCCAATTCATCAATTTGAATATTCAATAAAATATGCTTTGGCAAGTTTGTTTAACTTAAACGAAGTGCACAGCCATGTTTGGAATTATACAGATTTCAATAAGTCAGTTGGCATCGAGCAAGAAAGTGTGTTACACCTTGTGGACGCATCAAAAAGTGGACAAAGTGGCATACGTAGTGCCCTTGTTCCAACACTTTTGAAAATTGCAGACGACAACAAAAACAAATTTGACAACATTGGCATTTTTGAAATTGGACGTGTTGTTGACGAATTGGACGAAAATAAATTGGCAGTTGAAAAGAAAAAACTTGCCATTGTGCTTGCTAGCGAAACAAGGCAAGATAAGGAATTATACTTTGAACTTAAAAACATTGTTGAACACATAAGCAAACACTTGGCAAATTGCACAGTGGAATACAATTTGAACAACACAAACAAAATGTATCACCCTGTAAATTCCTGCACAATTGCGCAAAACGGAACTGAAGTTGGACTTATGGGCATACTTCATCCATCAATTGCAAACAACATAGACAAACGTAAACATTTCGCTGTGTTGGAATTGGACGTTAACAAATTATTGAATTGTCAACACAACACCTTCAAAGTTAACCCAACAAGCAAATTCCAAAGTGTTTCTGTGGACTATAACTTTGTGGCAGATAAATCCATGCCTTATGGTGAAATTGAAAAAGCATTGTCTAACTTCCGTGCGAGTTACATTTTGGAACATTCTTTAAAAGATATTTACGTAAATGATGAAGTGCTTAAAGACAAAATTAGTTACACAATCAACTTTGTGCTTACACCAAAAGATAGAACTTTGGAAACAAGCGACATTGAAAAATTCTCTTCTCGCTTGATTGCAGAGATGCAAAAAATTGGTTTAAGTTTAAGGTCATAAAATTAATATTCAGTACTTACCTTGGTGTGATAATTAAATGTTATCTCATCAAGGTATTTTTCTTTTCCAACACGGCGCAAATATTCTTCAAAAGGTTTGTTTTGGTAGGCATAAAAATGTTTGTAAACACCAATTAAATCAACGCCATTGGCTTTGCAAAAATCCACAATGGTTTGCATGTCTTCAACGTTTCTTTCTTTTATTTTTTCAATAACGGCATCGCTTAAAAATTTCTGGTCGTGCACCAATAATTTTTCTGTTGGTGGGTTTTCTTTAACTTCGTCCACAAGCACGGTAACATCAAGGCTTACATCGTAAATTGGCTTGCCGTCTTTAAAACTTGGTTTTACATTAATTGTCTTTTTAATGACGTTAATAACCACAGTAGCATCTGTATAAATATCGTCTGTAACATGGTTGACAATAATTGTTCCTTTTTGTGAATTATTGGTGAAAATATTAAATTGAATAACTTGTTGTTTTGTTAGGGTAAGCAAACTTTTTCCATTTTTAAACACAGCCATTTCTCCACTGTTTAAAATGTATTTTTTGCTTTCTTGTTGATTTGGTTGCATTGAAGACAAATTCCCGCCACCTTCAATTGATGATACTTCAATGGCATTGATATCGCCTTCATCTTCCAATTTTACAATTGGCATAAATCCAACCGAAATATCTTCGTAATAATCGCAAATAAAATTTTCGATGTTGCTTACTTCAGAAAGGACATATCTTG
The DNA here is from genome assembly GCA_937900575.1 of uncultured Clostridia bacterium. GTDB lineage: Bacteria > Bacillota > Clostridia > Christensenellales > UBA1242 > Onthoplasma. The sequence continues at coordinate 16,037 of CALCEI010000167.1, read as the reverse complement.
AATCATAATTAATTATGTTTTCAAGTTTAAGTGATTGCTCAACATTAAGTTTTTTAACCGTTTTTGCAAAGTCTACAATATCGCCATCACACTCAATCAAAATGGTGTTTCTGCCAACTTTTTTGGTACGTGTCATATAGTCCAAAATTTGCATAACACCATCGGAACAAATGTTGCTCCCAAGTGCCACAATTTCGCATTGCGCAAAGCCAATATCTTTACCAATAGAAAGTGATGCATTGTCAACAGCAACTCCAACCGTTGGCGCACTTGAAGTGTAAACTTCATATCCTGTGCTTCGTCCTTCCACGGGAGTTAAAACAACCATTGCAAGTTCAATGTTATCGTCAACCTTATCCACACAAAGCATGGTTACAATTGCGTCTGTTTCACTTAATGCTGGTTTGCTTACTGCCGGCAAAGTAAAAGCAAGAGTTAACAATAATAACCACACTGCAAGTTTACGTGGACTAAACAGTGTTTTTAATTTTTTCATGCTTTGCTCCTTTTGGTTTCTTTTTCTTATGCTTACTTATTCCGTAACCAATCCACAGCAAAATTGGAATTACATATGACGTTATAATATTAAGAATTGAAACAGGCACAGAAAAGAAAATTTCTTCCAGCCTTATTGTTTGTTCGCCCAAAAAACTCCACACCAGCATAAAAGCAACAACAACTAATATTGGCACAACTTCGTTGTTAATTTCAAAAGTAAATTTTATTGTTTGAGAAAGGCAAAATCCATACAATGCAAGTTGCACTGCTTGAGCAACAATCCAAAGTGCCACAATAAGCCAAGATAATTCGTCAATGGCAGATTTACCTGTATTGTATTCGCTTATTGCACTTATGCAAAAATTGTGTGTTGAACTTGTAATTTCAAACAACCCATAAAATATAAAATAAACCAACATAACCAAGGCCAAAGAATACAACAAAAACCTAATCATTGTGCCATTTTTCTTTGTTGTAAAATCCACCGAACCAAACAACATAACCATAAAAATTCCCGAACCAAACCAATTAAGATAAGTAAATCCACTTTTAACTAATGGCACAACCCCATCTTTAAACAGTGGCAAATAACTCATTGGCTCAACACCTTTTATGGCTTTTAAAGAAACATAAATCAAACCAAAGAAAACAAACCAGCAAACCAATTCACAAACACGTGCAATGTTCCTTACACCTTTATAAATCATAAAAGCACTCAAAGCAATAAGTGGCAAAACAAACACAAGCCAATCAAATTCTTTGTAAAGATTTTCCACAACAAAAAATTCAAGACCTTTTGCAAGGTTTGCAACAACCAAAGCATATTTAAACATCAACAAAATAAGCAAGATTTTTGTGATGATTGTTCCAAAACATTTGCGCATAAAATCCAAAATGTTTTTCTCGTTGCACTTTTTCATAAGGCCTAACAAAATGTAAACATAAATTCCATCAATAATCATCAAAACAAGAGCAACAAAAATACTCATGTTGCCACTTATTTCATATAACAAACTTGGCAATGCCAAAAATTTTAAGGCAACAAAACTCATAAAAACCAAAACTGATAATTGGCGATAATTAATCTTCATTGTTTCGTCTCCTGTCAATATTCTTTTTGTTGTTTGCAATGGCTTTTGGACGTTTTATCATTTCCTTTATTGACTTGCGCATGTAGGCATCTTTTTGATCGTCTTTAATAAATGGTGCAGTTGGTGCAAGATAAGCGCTTTGGTAACTATCAAAACTTGAAAGATAAGAAAGTATAAACGTGCAAAACAAAAGTATTCCATAAAGTCCCAATGCAGCGCCAACAACAATTGCCATAAGCCTTAAAATGCTAAATTGTGCTGCCTGACTTGGCACAATGTAAAATATAATTCCTGACAGAGCAACAATCATAACTGTTGGTGGGCTAACAAGACCTGCATTAATGGCAGTTTCGCCAAGAATAAGTGCCCCAACAATGCTCATTGCCATACCAAAATATTGTGGCATACGTAAATTTGCTTCGTACAAAATTTCAAACAACAAAACAACAAACAGAACTTCGGCAAAAGGCGAAAACGGTATGCCTTGTGTTGTGTTCATAATTGTAACCAAAAACTCGGTTGGCAAAATTTTATAATGGAACCTTTCAAGTGCGACATAAACACCGGGCAACAACACTGCAAGCACAACACCAACCAAACGCAATATCCTAATAAAACTTACCCTTATTGGCTGACTATAATAGTCATCACTGTTTTGCAAATCTTCAATCAAAATAAATGGCAAAGTTAAAGCAATTGGGCTTCCATCAACCAAAATTCCAACACGCCCTTCCAACATCTTGCCGACCAAAATATCTGGTTTTTCCACATCGCCAACTTGTTTAAAAAGCGACTTTGGATTTTTTTGTAAGTAAGAAACCAAATAATGACTATCAAGCACTCCGTCAATCTTTATACTTTTAATTCGCTTTTCAATTTTTTTAACAATTGTTTTGTCGGCAACGGAATTGAAATAAACAAGGCTAACTTGTGTTTTTGTAAGCTCGCCAACCTGCATCATTTTAACAACCAAATCGTCCGTTTTAACCCTGCGCCTTATAAGCGCCAAATTGTATTTTATGCTTTCGGTAAATCCTTCACGTGGACCTTTAATAACCACACTTGTTGGTGGTTCAGTTACGGCACGAACAGTAATTTTTTCCACATCACAACACAAAATTTTGTCTGCACCCGTAAGCATAACCAAGGCTCTGCCAGAAAGCAAACGTTCAACAGCATAAGAAACGCTATCCGTTTCTTCCACTTCGCCGTTTGTTAGTACATTTTCTTTAATAAATTTTAAGTTAACATTTGATTTATTCTTACCAAGTTCTGTGCAAAGGGGGTGCATAACTGTATCATTAAGCAGTTGATTATCTGTTATATCTGCAATGTAACAAATGCTTAAAGAAATTCCAAAAAACTGCACCGTTCGTGACTTTAAATCACTACTGTTGTGAAGTTTGGTTTTAATTTGTTTCAAGGTCTTTTCTGCGTCTATATTCATACGGTTATTTTAAGGAATACTTGTGTTTTTATTCAATTAAACCAACTGAAAAATGAATGTTTGCAATATTTGTGTGCCGTTTAGCAAAAATCCAAAAATTTAGACAAAATCTGCTTCAACTTTAAACACTTCTGTTTGCATATTTAAAAATTTAAACAATAAATTACTTAAGAGGTATATTATGTATTGTTGTAATGAATTAAAATCTTTGTGCGTACTTTCACTTTACGAAGGCGAATTGATTGGCAATGTAAATAAATTGTACTTTGATAAAAAACTTAAAAAATTAATTTCTTTGGAAATTATTGGCGAAAATGATGCAAAGTTTTTGTTGCCTACAAAAAACATATATCACATTGGCAAAAACGCAATAACAATAAAAAATAATCTTGCAATCAACTTAAAAGTGGAAGAAAGCAATTTGTGTGTTTGTCCAATTGGAGCAAAGGCTTACACAATTCGTGGCGAATATCTTGGCGTAATAAAAGAAGTTTCCTTAAATGAAAAATTTTTGACAGACAAATTTTCTTTGGATAATGGAAATTTACTTTCTGCATGCAATCTTGCGTCGAGTGGAAAAAACACAGTAATTTTCTTTGATAACGAAGAAAAAATAAACATGCAAAAATTTGTTCCATGCAAGTCTCCAAAAGTGTTTAAAACTGAAGTTGAAGTGCAAACTGTTGAAACAATGCCAGCAGAAAATGCAAAGCCAGAAAATGTTTCCATTATAGAAGTTGAAACAGCAAAAATAAGCATGCAAAACAGCGACTTTTTAATTGGTAGAATTTGCACAAAAGACATCTTCAATTTCAACAACGAATTGCTTATTAAATCTCATTCTGTTATAAACAAAAAGCACTTAAAAGAAGTTAATAAATACGGCAAGTTAAGAGAATTAATGTTGTTTAGTAAATAACAAAATTTTAAATTTAAATAGACATAAATTGCACTGTATCGCGCACGGTTTTAAATGCGTCAAGGTGCAATTTTTCATCTTCAATAATGCGTTCAAAAAGTTGTTTTAAACTTTCGTTTTTAACTGTTTTTATTGCCGACAAATAGTCTTCAATCGCTTGCTGTTCTGCCTTGATGTTGTGCTCCAACATTTCTTTTAATTTTAACGAATAATTTATGTAATTTCCGTTAAAAATGTTTCCATAAGCATCTTCAAATTTTGCAACACCACCAAACTCTGTTATGGCATTCATCAATAAATTGGTATGTAGCATTTCAACAACAGAAATTTCTTCAAAAAGGTTGCCAATTTCTTGGTTGGTTTTGTTTGCTTCCACAGATTGAAAAATATATTGCAAAACACCGGCCATCTCTCCCCTGTTTGACGAAAGTAAATTTTTTAAAACTGTAACTGCTTGCCTATCTTCAACCACATTCTCAAGTTCGGGGTAAAGCTTTTCCGCTTTTATTTTTAAGTCTTTAATTTCCATAAATTTCTCCAATAATGTTTATGTTTGTTTAATAGAATTTGTTAAAATAGCACATTTCTGTTGTTAATATAAAATAAATATGATAATATAAAATTGATATTAATGGAGTTAATTTATGGCAAAAGCAAAAGTTATTCAACCAAAATTATACACAAATGTTTCTCGTTTCAACCCAAAACCAGCAGAAGGCTTAAATGCAAAACAAATTAAAACAAGAAACGAACAACACCTTGTAAACGTTTCCAATGTAAAAACAAGTAAAAGCATTTGGAGTATTTTTTCCAAAAACATTTTTACATTTTTTAACATGATTTGTTTGGCAGTTGCCATTGCACTTGCAATTGTTGGTGCATTTTCTGATATGTTGTTTATGGTTATTGTGGTTTTGAACACAACCATTGGTATAGTCCAAGAAATTCGTGCAAAAATTACAATGGATAAATTATCTTTAACCAATTCAAACTTTACAAAAGTTATCCGTGAAGGCGAAGAAATTGAAATTTACAAAACAGAACTTGTGCTTGATGATGTTTTGGTGTTAAATTCTGGCATGCAAATTGCATGTGATAGCATTGTTATTGACGGCACAGTTGAAGTTAACGAAAGTTTGCTTACCGGTGAAAGTTTGCCTGTTAAAAAGAAAAAAGGCGATACACTTTATGGTGGCAGTTTTATTTCTAGTGGAACATGCAAAGCAAAAGTTAACAAAATTGGTAATGATAACTACATTGCTCAATTAAGCAAGAAGGCAAAAACCTTTAAGCAATCCAAAAGTGAATTGTTAAGTTCCTTGCGTACACTTATGAAAATTATTGCCGTGTTCATGATTCCAATTGGAATTGTTATGGCTTACAATAACTATCAATTTTATACAATACCAGAAAACTTACCTGCAGATTCATCTTTAATTTATATGACAATAACAAAAACAGCCGGTTGCATAATTGCCATGATTCCAGCAGGTATGTTCTTGCTTACTTCCATTGCTTTGGCAGTTAGTGTAATTCGTCTTGCAAAAAAGCGTACCTTGGTGCAAGATTTGTATTGTATTGAAATGTTGGCTCGTACAGATGTGCTCTGTTTGGATAAAACCGGGACACTTACAAACGGAAGCATGAGTGTTAAAGATGTTGTGTTGCTTGGCACAAAAACACAAGCAGAAGTGGATAAGATTATATCTTCCATGGTGGCATCGTTCCACGACACAAACAACACAGCATTGGCTCTTAAAGGTTACTTTGGAAAGCCATGCTATTCTGCAGAAAAAGCATTGCCATTTTCAAGCGAAAGAAAATCTATGGCATGCAAATTTAAACAAGTTGGCGCGTATAAACTTGGTGCGTACGAATATGTTTTGGATAAACCAACCGAACAAATAAAAAAACAAGCAGAAGAATTTGCAACCAATGGTTACCGTGTTCTTATGCTTACAGAATGCGATGCACAATTCACAAATACACATGCAAAACCTGTTGCATTCGTATTGTTGCAAGACAACATACGTAAAGATGCACCAAAAACAATTCAATGGTTTAAAGATAATGGCGTTGATATAAAAATTATTTCTGGCGATAACCCAATTACAGTAAGCGAAGTTGCAAAACGTGTTGGCGTTGACAATGCTGATAAATATATAAGTTTACATGGACTTTCAAATGCAGAAGTCATTGAAGCCGCAACCAAATATTCAATTTTTGGACGTGTTAGCCCAGAACAAAAAGCAGTGCTTGTAAAAGCACTTAAACAAGCCGGAAAAACTGTTGCCATGACAGGCGATGGTGTAAATGATATTTTGGCACTTAAAGAAGCAGATTGTTCCGTTGCAATTGCAGCCGGAAGCGACGCAGCACGCAGTGTAAGTCAACTTGTGTTGTTGGATAGTAACTTCAGTTCTATGCCAAGTGTTGTTGCAGAAGGCAGACGTGTTGTAAACAACATTCAAAGGTCATCATCTTTATTCTTAATGAAAACCTTCTTTGCAATTTGCATTTCAATCTTTGTATTGTGCTTGGGATTAACTTACCCATTCTCTCCAATACAATTTGTGTTGCTTGAAAGTCTTGTAGTTGGCATACCTTCCTTCTTCCTTGCTTTGCAACCAAACACAAATCCAATAAAAGGAAAGTTTATGGCAAACATTGGCCGAAACACAATTCCAGCAGGATTAACACTTGTGCTTTCAACAATTGCCATGTATGCTTATCGTAGATTTACAGGTGTTTCAACCGAAGTACTTGTAACCATGGCTTCACTTGCAGTACTTGTTGTTGGTTACATTGTATTGTTCAAAATGTGTAAACCATTCAATTGGTTTAAATCATTTATGTACATTGCTTCAATCGGCGTTTGTGTTGCATGCATTGTCTTATTACCAGCAGTGTTTAAATATGTGGCACTTTCAACAACCGATATCTTATATTTGATTGTTGTGTGCGAAACATCATACCCTGTTTATCTTGTAAGTTGCAGGATTGCAGATGCATCAACTAAACTTCCAATAAGTTAACAATGTTTGTAACAACCTTGTTTTCAACTTCAAATTTATAAATACCCGTAAGGGTATTTTTTTTGAACACTGCAAACACGTTGTAACTTAAACAGAAGTATAAGTCTATTTCGCCAAAATATGCTGTGTAATCAATATCTTCACTTTTAAGGTCGTCACACAACAAATTTTTACAATAAGAAAAGTTTGAAGCAATGATGCAATCTAAAAACACAAATGGCACAAATTCTTCACACAAATTTAAATCGTTGTTGTCTGTATACGCACAATATGTTTCAACTGAATTTTCTTTTATGTGGCAAACCTTGCCGTGTGCCAAAAAATCCAATTGTTTACTCATAAAATATTTTTCTTTGTCTAACAAGTTTTGTTCGTCATAATAATTTGCCCAAACAATTTTTGTTTCTTCCAACACACACAAAAATTTGCGTTTGCCAGAAAAGTGAATAAGTAAATTGTTTCCACAAGTTTCAAAGTGGCTATATTCAACATCACAACAACTGTAACTGCCCCATGCTTCGCCGTCAACAAAAATTGTAATTTCTTCGCCGACGGAAACACACACGTTTTTGCTGTTCCACAAAAAATTTACACATTGCTTGCACACTGTGTTTGGTTTAAACAAAAAAACAAATTTATCGCAACCCACACACGCCACACAAACATTTTTACATTTAACACATTTGTTTAATAAATCATAAAAATTAACAGCAAAACTTTCGCCTTCACAAAACGGAGTTACAACCGAAATTTCATTTTCTACACACGCAACTTCGTATTTTACAAACGGCAAAATTTCTGTTTTGCTTTTACCACTGACAACACAATGATAGTTGGAAAAAAGATACACCATATTTATATTTATGTTGCAAAACAAAAAAATTTGCTTTAATGTTGAAAACAAAAAATTTGCTTTAATATCGAAAGTAAAAAATTTTGCTTTTAAACAAAAAATTACAAACAAACCAAAATTTCAAAAAATATTTCAATAAGCATTGGGGCAAGATAATTTTATGAAAAATAAATTGGAAGCAAAAGATTGCAAAATTCATGTTATGCCACCACAAATCAGTGATGCAGATATCACTGCTCTTTTTAACGGTGTTGTTGGCGTGGTAAGAAAGAAAATTGAGTTGGAAACCAAAAGCGAAATTTTAAATATGAACCTATCTTTTGAAAAACTTTTAAAAGAGCTTAAAGAAAAACAGGCAGAATGTAATAGACTCAAGAATGAAGTTATATTTTTAAAAGCTCAGCTTAACGAACAATCATCAAAAAATAATAATTAAATATTAAAAATAAATATTTTTTATATTTTTTCAAAAAACTTTCACAAAATATTTGCATAAACCGACAAAAATTGTTATATTCTTTTTGTAAGGATTTATAAAATAAATTTCTGTGAGGTGAGTTATGGAAGAGATGATGTTTTTTGATAATGCAAAAGAAAGGGTTACAACTTTTTTTGAACAAGAATTTCCAGATTTTCCACCACTCCTTATGTCACACTTCTTAAATAACTTTAATGATTTTTTAAATTACAACGAAGAAGGCGTAAGCATAAAACCAAAAATTGTGTTTACAGACAACATTGAAGTTTTGTCAAAATCACTTAACAAAATTAATGTTTTAACATTGTTTGAAGATGAAGAACCAACAATGTTTAAATTAAGATTAAAAACAATTTTGGCAGTTGCAAGGCCAGATTGGTGCTTGTTTATTGACATAAAACCAAACAAAATTTCTTATGGTTTAATTATGTCCTTTAGAAGCATTAAAGACAGAAGCGTAATTCAAGTTATTGAAGAAATCAACTCGTTAAAAGACCGTGATGATATCCACTGCGTGCTTGTGCGTCCACTCAACTTTTACACCATGTCCTTAAAATCAATTTCTGGAAATGCTGTTTACATAAACTTTTCTTTGGATAAAACCAAGGATAACACATATTCTTCAGAAATTAAAGAATTTATTGATACTGTATTTTCAAAATTGCGCACAACACAACGTAAATTGCAGGATATGAAAAATATGTACCAAAACGTTTTCACCAACGTTATTAATGATGTTAACAATGGTTCAATTTGCGTGATTGTGGATAAAGATTATAAAGATAACGGAATGTTTGAAGACGGTGTTTGGTTAAAAGAACCAATCTCGTTCAGCAAGTTGTTTACACAATCCAAAAGTTACAGCGAAACAAAATTGCAAGCACATTGTGATTTGCTTATTAAAATGCTTAACTTTGACGGCATAACAATTTTAGATAATCAAGGCAGAATTCGTGCTTACAACGTGTTTGTGGAACCAAATAACAAACGTGTTGGTTACATTGTTGGTGGCGCACGTAAACGTGCAGCGTACTACATTTTAAGCAGTAAGAAAAAAGGGATTGTTGGTGTTTACTTCCAATCTCACGAAGGTGAAATTTTCTTCCGTCAATTAAAAACAGGAAAAAAAGAAAAGAAATCAACACCAAAACCTTCGACTGAAGATATAAACAAATAACAAAAAACTCGGTTACCCGAGTTTTTTTGCTATCTAATTCTCATCTTGTTACGCAATACAATGATTGTTATTACAACTGTACCTACTGCAGCCACAGCAACAACAATAATCACAATTGCCCAAGCATTCAAAGGTTCTTTAACAATCACTTTAAAGCTTGAAATTACTTTGCCAGATGTGGTTTGTAAAGATATGTAATAATCTCCAGTGCCATGGTCTTTTTGTGTAATTGTAATTGTGGAAAGTGTATCTGCTGAATTTTCATCAATTTCAAAACGTGAATTATTTACGTAAATTACGCATTCTCCAACTTGGTCATAAATGATTCCTGCATTGTAAGAAATTGTAAAGCCTTTTGTTGTCGTTTCGCCAGGAGCAATTGAACACGTAATATTTGGAATTTCATTGTTCATGCTGAAGGCAAAACTTGCACTACGTTCTGGGTAAACACCTGCTTCAACTTTATATTCAATGTTAAAGTATTGTTTGCCTGCAGAAAGGTTCATTGCATCGCTGTTTGCAATAACTGTATCGTAAGTTAAAAGCCTTCCAGATTCTTTAATCATATTCAAGAAAGCCGTTGTTACGTCTGTACCGTCAAGTTTTGTAACTTTTGTTATTGTGTAACCAGCAATTGTTGTTAAGTTAATATTTTCTCTGCATTCTTTTGGATTAATGATTGTAAACACCAAAGTTTTTGTTAATGTTGTTCCTTTATAATCCACAGAGAATTTCAAACGATATGTTCCAGGTTGTGTAAATGTATATGTGTAACCAGATTTTGTATAGTTATAATTTTCGTTATTTCTGGTTGCAACCAAATTTACAAGGCTTGAACCATAAATTGTATCGTTATAAACTGACACTTTAACATCGCCGTTATAGTATGCATTATCAATAGGTGCTGTAACTTTTCCGTTGTTTTCAACATTTACAACAACATCACGTAAAACTGTCAAACTGATGTGGTCTGATGGCAAGGCTTCTGCTTGTGCATTAAACACTTGTGTGTTGCCTGCCAAATCTCTAAATTTGAATGTATATTCGCCACTACCTTTAATTAAATAATCATACTCTCTTTCGCTTACTGTATAAACCCCTTTGCCGTCCAAGGAAGGTGTGTAAGTTTTTACAAATTGACCGTTGTAGTAAACGTCAAGCAAAATTAAGTTTTTAAGTTTGATTCTTTCTCCAGAAACCTTTAAGGTAAAGTGTAATTTTACATCTTGCTTTGTTACGTATGGTTCTGCTTTTAATGTTAATGCTGTATTCCATTCTGTTGAATCATATTTCAAGTTGTTTGAAATAATGCTATCTGTTTTTGGTGCTTGCAACAAACCAACATAAAGTGAATAAGTTGCAGTACGCACTTCAACAAGAGTGAACCAATAGCCATCTTCAAGGTCTATTTTGCAAATCTCATGTTTGCTGATGCCTCTAGTTTCATCAATAATCACATTTCCAATGTTGAATGTAGGCCCATTTCCAACTATATCACCCGTGCAAATATATAATGGCATATCTCTATTTGGCAATGAATTGCTTTGGTAAAGACCTGGAATTTCGTTTGCTTTAAATGTTGAATTTGGTGCAATTGCTTCACCATCTTCATTTTCAACAAAGTATAATTCTGAAGGAGTTGCTTTAACTGAGAATGCATAAACTTTGTTTCCAATATAAATGCTTGTTCCGTCTGTATATTCTGGGTTTGAACGCACAACAATTTCAAAATAATACTTACCTGTACTTGTTGAAATTGTGCTGATAACTTTGTTTGTTACATCGTCAAGTTCAGTAATTTTAACTGTTCCGTCATTCATAATTTCGTGTAATCTGTAACTATAAGTATATTGACTATCTAACAAATGTTCCCAACTTAAATTCATCGTGCCAGAATGTGAACTGCCAAAGTCTTTTACTTTGCTGTAGAAATCTGGGCCAACGTTAAAGTTATACATTATGTCGTGTGATACGTTATCCATATCTTTCAACATCACATTGTGTGTGTTGCAGTCCAACAAAACTGTATAAGTTGTTTCGTAAACTCCGTTATAATAGAATTTTACTTCAATGCCTAAAGTTGCACCTGCAGGCAAGGTTGTTTCTGGCAACATTGTGATTGTGCCACTAATTCTGTTATATCTAATTAAGCCGTCGCATACTGAGACTTCTTCGCTTGGGTCATTAACTGGTAATGTTCCCGTTGTGCCGTTATAAGTGTAAGTTGCAGTGATTGTATAAACGTTTACGTCAAATTTAAGAGTTGTTTCATCATAAGTATAATATGTTTGGTTATACTTAAAGAATTCGCCAACCGATTCAACCTTAATAAATTCGTCGCCGTCTTCTGATGCTTTAAATCTATAATTACTCAACTTGCCAAACACGTCGTGGGTTGTAATTTGATATGTGCTGTTTTTCTTTGTTGGCACATTCACAACAGGGTTTGAACCAACAATTTCTTCTTCGGTAATTTGACCGTCGCCATTTACATCTTTGTAATAATCATATCTTCCATCTTGTGGAACACAGATGTAAGTTGTTTCGCTGTTATCTTCTTTTATTACAACTTTACGTGCATAGTACATGATGTTTTTAATCATCTTGTTTGCTTTGTTAAGTGTAATCCAATTTTTATCTTCTGAAACCAAATCTTTTGCATCAATGTGATAATCTTCTGAAGAATAATAATCAAAGATTGCAGAATAAGATTTGTTTGCATCTTGTGTTAAGATTGTAAATTTATAGTTGCCTGGACCCATTGCTTTAATTGCATCTACAACTGTTTTTGCAACATCAGCATTGTTAAGGTTCATGCCACCATTGGTTGTGTAACTAAATTTGATTTGTGATGTGTTTACATCAACAAAAGCAAAGTAATAGAATGTTTCATTATTGTTGCCTCTATAGAAACTTGCGAATTCAACTCCTGTCTCTTCATCTGTTGCTGCAACATCAAATACGGTGAAGGATTTGCCCTTATCATTAACATTAAATTCCAAAGGTGTCCATTCACTGCTGTCGCCTGTTGGTGTATATTGTTTTGCACCAAAACTTATGCTTACATCGTTGTAAGAAATTTCGTCTGAACAATAATAAATTAAGTATTGTGCAGTGTTACCTGCTTCGTCCAATTCCAAAATTTCAATATATTTAGAATCTGCATCTGCGCCAAAACCTAGGTCACCAAATGTTGAGACATTTGTTAAATTTGCCAGAATGCCGTCAGGTAATTGACCTGGTGCCCAATGTAATTCGCCAACTGATTCAAATGCGTTGTAGTAAACTGCAGAAAGTCCGGTTACATCAAATGGTGTATCTTTTGTTACTGCAAAGGCATAAAGATGTTCAAGGTCTCTGTTTATATATTCTTTTGCAAAGTAAATACCTGCTTCGTTGTCTGTTACAGTTGGTGCAAACAATGATGCGTTATCTCCAACACGATAATATTTTGCCAACTTATCATTTGCTTCCAAACTGTTGATGTTGTTTGTTGGAGCAACCCTATCAATTGTAACTTTGTAAGTCTTTTCGTAATATGTTTCTTTTACGCCGTCATTATAAACGTAATAACAATTTTTAAATTCGTCGCTCTTCACACTTGCAGAGTTAGAAATTTTGTACCTAATTGTTATTTCATAATAAAGTGGAATATCAAGTTTTGAAACATCAATTTTACCTGATGCATCACGAATTAACTTTGTATCCAAATAAATTGTTCTGGAAACCAACTTCCCTTCTTGCCTGTGATTTGTTACATATTCGGAATCTGTATCCAAACTTATGCCACCCTGTGCGCTGTATGGATAATTTATGAAATAAGAAACTCCGTTGCCATAATATTGTTTTACAACCAAATAATTCATGTCAACTTGTGCATAGTCATTTGTGTTGTCGTATGCATTTAAATCAAATTTAACAACTTCTGCACTTGTAACAATATCGTAATTATCTTTTGCAAAATTTACATCACAATGAGATTTGTCGTCAGCATCTTGTTTAAGTGCTGCAGAAATTGTCATTTGTGGTTCAACTGCGTCAACAATTCTAAATCCAATATATTCTTTTGTCTTTTCGCCTATTGTTTCAACACTGTCTGAAATTGCAACAATGTAATCACCAGGCAAGCAAAGCCAATCTTTGTTGTTGCCAGATTGTAAGAACAAATCTTTATATTTAAATTGAACTTGAGCCAAATCTAACACATAGTAGCCATTTTTAATTTCTGGATTTTCAACATCAACTGTAAACAATTTTTCTGTTGTGTTGCTTGCTTTTGCAATTGGAATCAATTGGTCAAACCTATCAACAAAGTAAACCGTAAAGGTTAATTTTCCTGCATAATAATTTGAACCATTCACACCGTCAAAATATTTTGCAACAGGAATGTTGATTTTTGCTGGAAGTTTGCTTGTGCTTAAGTAGATTGTATATTTTGTTTCGTCTTCTTCTGTTGAATAACTAAACCTTTCTGTTGTGTAACCGATAGATTCAAAATCGTTACATTTGCTTTCTCCACCCAACATTGAAATGTTGATGCTCTTTGCAAAGTTTGCGTCAGCAGTAGAAACAATTCCATTTCTATCAACAATAAAGTAATAATCAAGTTCAGTTGTGTCTTCTTCACTTTCTAGAACTTCATTTATGTATTTACGTGTTACAACATATAAACCAGGTTCAGTTTGTTTGTTCTTTTTGTTAATTATAACAAAGCCCTTTGTATCTTCAGCATATTTTCCACCGTCTGCATAGAAGGTGCCGTTTTCGTATAAAACTTTATCTGTAAACACAGGGTTGGTGTAGTAGAAACAGCCTTCATCGCCAACAACCTTATAATCTGCAGAAGCAACAAATTTGTTAGGATTCAAAGCATAATAACTATATTTAATGGATTCAACTTCAAATGCACCTGTTCCAAATGTCCAAGTGAATGCAATATTATTTGCATTTGTTGCATGCGCTCCATCAATATCTAAACCTGTGTTAAGCCTTGTAGCATTGCTTATTGAATTTGCTGTAATTTCATCATTTGAATAATATGCCATGCCCAAAGAGTTGTCTTTGTTAATTTCAACAATTGCGTAAGATTTTGTTTGTGTAAGTTTTGCATAGTCCAACTTCTCTGCACTTTCGCCTGCATGCACTTGGTTTTCACCAATCAAATATAAATTACGTATTGTGCTTGTTCCGTGTCTTGCTTTATCTTCTTCAATTCTTTTTACAACACCCTTGCTTCCAATTGAAGTACACAAATTTGTATCTTTAATTTTTTCGTTGTTGTAAGCATACATATATTCGTTTTTTACAATCAAGTAAGAATTTTCGGATTGCTTTGCAAACAATTCATACACTCTGCGAATATCGTAAGCATCGTTGTAGTAACCTGCATTAATAAAGTTTTTAGTTTCGCCGTCTTTATTTGGGAAACTTGCAAGTTCAATGAAAGCCATTAAAATATCTTTTCCGTCTGTGCTTGTTTTTATTGTGTTAACAAGTTCTGTTTCGGTTGCACCGGTCAAAGCAAACATTTTTATTGCTTTGTGTGTGCTTATTTCAACATCAACACCGTCAACAAACAACTTTGCTTCTGCGTTAACAAACTGACTATCAACTTTTAAGTAAGCAGGAGTGTTATCAACCACAAACATATAGTAACAACTGTTGCCTGCATCATCTGTCAATTCAAACAAGTAAACACCATTGTTTTTGTAAACATATTTGTTTGGTACTTCGTCATTCAAATCGCCGATTGTTGAAATTCCTGTAATTGGACCTGTTACATTTCCTGCCAATTGATATTTGTTGCTAAACCAAGATTCAGTTGAAGAATCGCCATAAACACTTGATGCTTCTGCATCTTTGTTTTCCACAAAATCCCATCTCCAATATCTAGCTGAAATTCCAGCACCACTATCTTTTCTGTCCCAGAAAAGTGTTACAGCAGAATCACTTATTAAACCTGTAACTTCAGCATGGCCTTGTACAGTCTGCCTGATTACATTATATTTTGAACTGATACCTGCAGAAACTGTTTCAATTTCATATAAACCAATGCCGGAAATTGCTTGACGGTCAATTGTAACTGTGTGAGTTATGCTTGCTTCGCCTTCACTCTTAATTTCAATTGTATATTTTGCGTATGTGCCAACTGCAACGTCTGCACCAAGAATTGCGCCGTTTTCAATTTGTGTTGCATTTGTGCCATTGTTTACACGGTATTGTGCAGAAATTTGTCTTTCAAATGTTGCTGGCACTTCCCATGTTACTTTAACGTTTTTGTTTGTAAATTTGTTTGAACCAATTTCTTCTTCTTGACCTTCTGCAATTTGTTTTGACAATTTTGCAACAATGGTTTTTGAAGTGATTTGGAATGCAAACACTTGATAATATGCAGGAGAATCTTCACTGCCAGAAACTTCATAAGTTAAGTTAACTTTAATCAAAACCAAATAATAACCAGGGTTTACAAAAGAAACTGTGTTGTCATATTCTTTTCTATATATTTCGTTTTGATCACTAAAGTTGTCAGGACTTGTTTT
>CALCEI010000166.1 GCA_937900575.1 uncultured Clostridia bacterium | reverse complement strand
AGGTTTGGGCTTATACCAAATGGCCAACTCAATTTTGGGTGTATTTATGACACTTATTGCAAGTGGTCTTCCAACATCCACTGCCAAAAATGTTTCCAAATATATTGCAAACAATCAACTTAAAGATCGTAACAAAGTTGTAACCACTTCACTCATCATTTCTCTTTCTGTTGCAACAATATCTTCCATTCTTTTGCTTGCACTTAAATCTGTTTGGGGAATAATTTTAACAGACAACCGTGCCGTTGAACTTATAATTATTATGATTCCTTCAATAATTGCAAGTGCAGTGTATGCAATTTTCCGTGGTGCATTGTGGGGGCAAAACAATTTTTTTGCATGCGGGTTAACTGAACTGTTGGAAGAAGTTATTCGCTTTGTTTTGACAGTTATAATGTTATCAAATGTTGTGGATTGTTTTGAAGCGACAAAAGTATCATCAATTGCATTCAACATAACTTGCATAATTTCTGCGGTAATAACAATGCTTATATACTTTAAAAATGCCAAATTGAACTTTGCAAAAGGTGAATATAAAAACATATTAAAAAGTGCTGCACCAATAACCGGTGTGCGCCTTGCAAACTCACTTGTTCAGCCAATTACAACTCTTATAATCCCAGCTATGTTGTTGGTTGCAGGTTACACACAAACAGAAGCAGTTGCAAGTTTTGGTGTTGTTATGGGCATGACTGTTCCACTGTTATACGTTCCGCTTGCCATCACTGGTAGCATCAGCATGGTTTTAATTCCATCAATCAGTTCTATGCTTGCAAAAAACGAATTTGATACAATACAACAAAACGTAAACAAATCTTTGGAAGTTTCAATTTTCATTAGTATGATGTTTTTACCTCTCTACATCTCAGTTGGCGACCTTATTGGCATAATTTTATACAACAACCAAATGTCTGGTGTGATGTTACAACTTGGTGCAATTTGCATGGTGCCACTTACACTCTGCAATTTGACAGGTAGCATCTTAGACGCATTAAACATGGAAACAAAATCATTTGCAAATTATATTATTGGTGCTGTTGTTTTAATTGCAAGTTTATGTGTGCTTACACCAATTATGG
>CALCEI010000165.1 GCA_937900575.1 uncultured Clostridia bacterium | reverse complement strand
GTAAGCGTGTTAAAAGCTTCCATAACTGCCTGCTTTACAATTTTAGGTTTTATAAAACTTGTTGCAGCATTATCAAGGTAAATCATATTTCATAATATTCAAAATTTAAAGTGTTGTTAAATGTCAATAAAAAATTTTTAACATATTATGCTGTAAGAGGCAAAAATGAAATATCTTATTATATCTTTTAGAAACCGCAACAGCGTTTATGTATTTGCACAAATTATGCGACATTATGGTCGTTTTGGAACAATAATAAACACACCTTCCAGCATTGGTTCAAGTTGCACGTTAAGCATAAAAACAGAATATGAAAATCTTCAAAACATAAGGAATTTAATTTCCCGCAATCAAATTGGTGGATTTTCTGGTTTGTTTTTGGTGGAAAAATTGCCAACACACGAACAAATTAAGCGCATAATGTAACCTTAAACATTGACTTAATAAAATTTTTTTGCTAATATAATTTTATGGCAAAACAACAAGAAATTTTCAATTACTTGGATGAACTATACAAAGAACCAAAATGTGCTTTAAATTTTTCTTCTCCATATGAACTTCTTGTTGCAGTAATTTTGTCTGCACAGTGCACAGATAAAAGAGTTAATATTGTAACGGAAGAATTGTTTAAAGTTGCAAAAACTCCACAAACTATGTTAAATTTGGGGGAAGTTAAACTTAAAGCAATAATCCACCCTTGCGGTTTTTATAACAACAAGGCAAAGGCAATAATCTCTGCAAGCAAAGATTTGCTTAAAAATTTTAATGGTCAAGTGCCTGCCACCATGGAAGAACTTACTTCATTAAAAGGTGTTGGCAGAAAAACTGCCAATGTTATGATTGCAACTGCTTTTGGTGGACAAGCCATTGCAGTGGATACGCATGTGCACAGAATTTCCAAACGTCTTGGTTTGACAAGTGAAAACTCCACTCCCTTTAAGTGTGAACAAGATTTGCTTAAAATTGTGCCAGAAGCAAGACGCAGCAAATTTCACCACCAAATGATTTGGTTTGGGCGCGAACATTGTAAAGCAATCAACCCACAATGTGAAACTTGCAAATTAAAAGCAATATGTAAATATCAAAAGAAGGTTTAAATGAACGAAGATAAAGTTATAATTTCAATAAAATCTGGCAACGGCGGAAGCGGTAAAGTAAGTTTTCACCGCGAAAAATTTGTTGAACGCGGTGGCCCAGATGGTGGTGATGGTGGACATGGTGGTTCCATCTACTTTGTTGCAGATGCAAAC
>CALCEI010000164.1 GCA_937900575.1 uncultured Clostridia bacterium | reverse complement strand
ATTCCCTGAACTCAAGATTGGAGACAAGGTTGTCGCCGAATCAATTCGAGGATTACAAGTTGGAGAAGTAACAACTGAAGTTTTCTTTGACTATGGAAGCACAAATGAACGTTATATTCCTCTTGTTGATGGAAAATTTGTTCCAGCAGAAGCTGGTGAATATGAACTTTCTTATTCTGCAAATAAATGTGACATTATTAGATACTCATTTAAAGTTTCTGAAAATTATGTTGCACCTACAGAAGAAGAAATTACATTTGAAACACCATCAATTCCAAGTGTTGAATTGGGCAGAGAACAACTTCCACTTGTAAGCAACTATCAATCCGCAAACCCACTTAAAATTACAGATAAAAAGGGTAACAATGTTGCTTATAACTTAAAGAAAGTTACAATTACAAAAATTGGTACAGACATTAAACAAATACTTGGTTCAAACAAATATGTGTTTGACACAACAGTATCTGCATTTGAAAATGCAACTGATTATGCAAGTTTGGCGGGCGATTATGACTTTACATTTGAAGTTGTTGACGTATATGGCCACACATTGACAAAAACAGTTACAGTTAAAGGTGTTACAGCAAGTAACAGTGCTTTAAAAACTTATATGGCTTATAACTACAGTGTTGATGAAGTAACAAAATTGCCTACTGGCCCAGTTAACACACATGTAACAACAGATTTAAAATCCAGCGTTGGTTACAAAGAATTAATTTTGCCAGCAATTTATGCAGAAGATTATGTTTCTAACTTTAACGATATTAAATTTGTTCGTTATTTGGTAAACACAACATCAACATCAAAACCAATTTATTATGTTGATAACCTTGTAATTCATAATTCTGAAGTATGTAAAATTGAATATGATAAAACCAAAGGTTACTTTGTAAACACTCAACCTGGCCACGAAAGTGATGATACACACTATAATGGTAACTTTGCATTGGTTACAAACAACGATGGAACATATACAACAACTCAAGCTCCACAAAACTCTTCTGTTAAAGTTAAATTTGCAGAAACATATGATGCAGATTACATTGCAAACTTCTGTGGAGACAAAGGTGAATATCAAATTCGTTATGAAGCAATCAGCAATGTTGTAAAACACAGAACATCTTACTATTTAACTGGTTCTTCAGATGATTCTTACCCAACAATTAAGGTGGAAGCAAATGAAAGACACAGTGGCACAACAACAACTCCTACAGTTGCAATCAACAACTTAATTGATCGTTCAAGTGTTGAAAAAGATGCTACAATTACAGTAAAAACAACAGCTGTTGACGCAGACAAAGCAGATTACCTTAAAACATCTGTATTCTATAAACATGTTGACAGTATTTCTGATGCTAAATTGGCAACTATAAAAGCTAGCGCAGACTCCGCTTTGGCATATGCTTTGGCAAGCTATAAGCAAGGAGATTATTTAGACTATGGCACAAGCAACGTGCTTGATTCTAGCGATTTCCTTACAAAATTTGCTGGATTTAACCCTGCAAATAACAATACAGACGCAAGTGACAGTTTTGAAGTTACATTTAATGGTGCGAAATCAACAGGTTATTATGCCGTTGTTGCAATAACAATCAACAGAGATAACGCAATTGATGTTGCATTAAAAACATTAATCATTAAAGATACAGGAGATGTAAAAGCTCCAACAGCAGCTTCTTCTGAATGGGATAATGACAAAATTGTTGCACAATCATCAACTGTTGAATTGCCTGACGTAACATTTACAGATGATTCTGACCTTGCATTAAGCGTGGAATATTATGTTGGCAATCCAGAAGGCAAAGTTGGTTATGATTTCTTGCCTGCAAGTGCATATCACTTTGGTGGGAACAAAATTAGCGGTGTAGAAATCAATGCTGATTTGGCTGGAGAATATTATGTTGTTTACACAGCAACAGATGATGCTGGAAACACAACATTTGTATATTACACATTTGAAGCAAAACAAACTGCTGATCCAATTTTGACCGTTGCTGCTGAAGGTGAAGGATTGACAAAATCTGGCAACACAATCAGTGGAGATTTGAAAGCAACAGGTTTGAAAGTTGACTTTAACGTAAAAATGGTTTCTGTTGACGGTTATGATTACACATTTGATAATGGTGGAGATTCAACAGTTACAGCACGTGACATTAGTTACGAAATTAATGCAAACGGAGTTAAAGTTGCTTTAGCCATTAAAGCCGTTAATGCAAAACAAAATGCCAGTGCTAATACCGACG
>CALCEI010000163.1 GCA_937900575.1 uncultured Clostridia bacterium | reverse complement strand
CCGTATCAATAAAGGCCTGTCCATCACTTTCCAAGTAGTCAATTTTGGGGTAATCTTTCAAAACATTTTCAACGTTAGGTCCTTTTGCAAAATTCCCACTTACAGCACTACCATAAAACTTTTGGCCAACAGTATCATACATTCCTGCAACACCGTCACTCAACCTGTAGCAAGGAATAAATTCTTTAGTCAAAACGCCATTTAATGTATATCTATAATAACTTATTTTACACTTACAGTTGAAACTACCAGCCAAAGCAAAAAGTTGAACTTCACCATTTGTCCCATCAGGGCTCTTGGAAATAGCATTTTTGCCATTTATATCCATTGTGTAAGAACTGCCTTTTCTTGTAATGACAACTTCATCAAATGTTGATGGACTAAATGAAATAGAAGTTTTAGTGCCACCAAGCTCATATTGTGAATCATTTTTTCCAAAATAACCTAAATTAGATCCTGAATAACCCATCAATTCTCTTCCTGAAGTGCTGTTCCATTTAATTCCCAATTCCATGGAATAATCAGTTACACTTGAATTAATTGTTATGCCAGTTTTAATATATAAGTTGCCAGTGTTTTCAATATACTCAACTTCTTGATACCCCATTGGCAAAGCGTGGTAAACATAAGGCTTTTCTTCCCCTTCTTCCTCGTAGTCTGGGCCTTTAATCAAGGCACCAGCGCCATCGTTGGTATAAAATTCCCCAGTGATGCTGTCAAACAAGCCAACAACGCCATCTTCGTTCCTATAGCATGGAATAAAATCACGCACAATTTTTGTGTCTTGCTTAATTGTACATGCATAAAGCCTTGCTTTGTGTAAGTTGGTAATTTCGTGTTCACCAGTTGCACCATTAATTGCACCCGTGCCAAAAAGCACAAAGTTGTTGCTTTGTGTTGCACTTGCTGTTCCCGTGTAGGTAAATCCTCCCACAACAGTTTGACGGTATGTTCCATCATTGCTTATTATGTTGAATTTTCTACGTTTGTTTGGCGCAGAAAGTGTATAATCACTTTCATTGAAGTTTATGTTGTTTGCAGTGAATTTTGCTGTATCATTGTTTGCTGCACCAACACTTTTGTTGTAAACATCATCAAGGTATTGATAATCCAAGTAAACATCAATTTTTGTTTCAGTATCACTCAACACACCTGTATCAATAAAACTTTCCCCATCGCTTTCCACATATTCCACACGGGTATATTCATCCTCAAAACTGTATCTTACATCAGGTCCTTTAAGGAACGTTCCGCTTCCAGCATTGGTATAAAATTGATTATTTACAGTATCATACATACCAATTACATTATCACTCAATCTGTAACAAGGAACAAGGTCTCTTTTTATAACATTGTGGTCATAAATTTTGCAATTATAAATGTTTCCAATAAATGGATTGTTTACTGATGCTTTTCCACTTGCTTTTCCAATCCACAAAGCAACATTTGGATAATAAGATGCTGTTGTTGTTGAAGTCTTTGTAAGTTCATCATTTATGGTTGTTGTAAATTGAGTTCCATTTTGTTGCATCTTTATATGGTATTTTTCTTGACTAATAGTGGTTTTAATACTATTACTTGCACCCATGTTTTGAGTTTGAAAACCTGTATTAAAACTATCGCCGTTGTATCTTACACAGAAAAAGTTATAATCCTTGCCACCACTGTCAGTCCCATAACCACTTATGCCTTGTCCATAACCAATTGCAGTAAAGGATTTTGGCATAATTTCATATTCCATTGTACAATAATCATTGTTAACACCAAATCCTGTATTAATCCATTGTGTACCTGTCAATTCAATGTATTCAGTTTCTTGATATTCCTTTGGTAAGTTGTGTCCTCTTGCTTTATGTTCTTCTTCATGGCCTTCTTCGTAGTCTGGGCCTTTAATTAAAGCCCCTGTTCCGTTGTTTGTGAAAAATTCGCCTGAAATACAATCAAACAAGCCAACTTCGCCTGTTTCTTTAACGTAACAAGGAATAAATTTGCGCACAACAAGTCCGCCTTGTTTAATTACGCAATCATAAACTCTTGCTTTATGCACAGTTTCTGGCACATTGGCACCTTGCACACCTGCACCAAACAAAACAAACTCTGCATTTTTGTTTGCAAAAGAGTTGCCCGTATATGTTTGCCCTGCGTACTTAACTTGCCTTTCTGTGCCAACGTTGGAAATAAGGTTAAATTGCCTACGCTTGTTAACGCCACCCAACGTATAACCAGAATTGTTGAAGTTTATGTTTTGTGCTTGGAAGGTTGCACTGCAGTTGCCACTTGCACCAACTTGCACGTTTGTGCTATCCCCAAGATATTCATAATCCAAGTAAGCATCAAAGTTTTTTGTTGTGTCTGTAATAATTCCAGTTTTAATGTAACTGTTGCCATCACTTTCAATGTAATCTACCCTCTGGTATTCCTCCCCCAAAGAATAAGCCACATCTTCACCCTTCAAGAACGTCCCTGTTCCAGCATTGGTGTAAAACTTCCCTTCAACA
>CALCEI010000162.1 GCA_937900575.1 uncultured Clostridia bacterium | reverse complement strand
CAAATTACGGATATAAAACAGTCGATGAAGTTCCCGAAAAAGTTATTAATGCAATAGCTAATGCCGTAAAATATTTAAAAGCTATTGATTATTTATATCACAATGATAAGAACGATCTATATGAATTGTTTAAGACAGTTAATGAAACAGACGTCACTAAAAGAAACATTGAATATATCAAAAATAATTATGATTTAATTCAAAACAATGAAGTTGTGGTTGGTTATTGGATAAGAAAAGAAGTTGAAAATCTTATTGAAGACCTGGACAACCCTATGTTCATATATGACACAACTGAAGCACATAAAAGAATTAAGTTCATGCAAACATATTGCCTTCAAAGTAAACACCCTTACTTTGGAAAGCCAATTGAATTAATGCCTTTTCAGCTTGCATTTGAAGAAGCACTTTATTCTTTCAAAATGGCTGATACAGGTTATAGGCGTTTTGTTGAAGCATTGCTTGAAATAGGTCGTAAAAATGGAAAGTCAACATTCCTTGCAGCTGACGGAAACACTGATCTATTTATTGGCGTTGGCGGTTCGGAAATATGTTGTGCTTCAAATGATGATAAACAAGCCAAATATATTTGGCGTGAAATAGCTGGAATGAGAACAAGGCTTGACCCCAAAAAAGCAATAACAAGTCAAAACCTTGTTGAAATAAGAAACGATAGAAAGAATATCATTGTCAGCAGAATGTCCAGCAAGACACAGAACAAAGACGGTGGAAACTACACCAAGACTTATCAAGATGAAAGTCATGACGTTGACGAAGAAAACGGAAACTGTGAAATTGCTGAAGCTTGTTGGCGTTCTATGTCAACAAAAGATGACCCTTTATTTATTAACTGTACAACACAAGGCTTTAGTCGTGACGGTTGTTATTTGGATAAAAAAATAGACAGGGCAAAGCAGATAATTGAAGGTGAAATTGATGACATTCACTTTTTACCTTTCTTATTTGAACAAGATAGTGAACAAGAGATTTGGACAGATGAAAGTTCTTGGGAAAAGTCAAACCCTTCACTTCGTTATGGTGTGAAAAAGTATTCTAAATTAAGACGTGACGTTGAAATTGCAAGAACTGACAAAGAAGCACGTTTGCATTTGCTTTGCAAAGACTTCAACATCAAACAAAATTCTGCACAGGCTTGGCTTCGAGCTGAAGACTACACTTATGTGCAAGAAGTTAAAAGCCTGGAAGACTTTCGTGGAATGTCTTGTCTTGCTGCATTGGACTGTTCACAAACAACAGACCTTACAAACTTGAAGTTGTTGTTCATGCGTCCTGGTGATGATAAAAAATATGTTTTTTCTCATTATTGGATACCTGAAACAAAACTAACTGATAGTGCAGATAAGTCAGCTGGTGCAAGATACGAAGAATGGACACAGCAAGGTTACATTACAATTTGTAAGGGTTCAATTATTGATCTAACACTTGTCACAGAATATATAAAAGAGCTTAAACGTAAATTTGGCATTATAGTTTTCAAGTGTGGCTATGATAAGGCTTATGCAAGAGAATTTGAAAAGTCAATTGATGATGTAAGTGAATATATTCGTGAACCAATTAATCAGAAAGTTATGTCAACTCCAATGAAATGGGTTGAAAAAGACTTTGAAAAGCATATAATAAATTTTGGAAATAACCCTGTTGACACTTGGTGTTTGGGCAACGCTTGTTGCTACATTGACGGTCACGAAAATTACAGCTGCAAAAAGTCTAGTGCAAACAAACGAATAGACGGTGCAATTGTTTTCATTATTTTATATGCCACTCTTATGAAATTTAATAGTGAGTTTCAAAGATATATTAAGTAAGAAGGGGTGCGAAAATGGGTTTATTTGATTTTTTCCGCCAAAAAGAAGACAAGAAAGGTTTGAAATATGCACCAACAATGGGTGGCAATACACCTTTCTATGCACCTTTTGGTGATAGCGTTTATGCGAGTGACATTATTGTTCAATCAATACGTTGCAAAGCAAACGAATTTAAGAAGCTAGAACCAAGACACGTTAAAACAGATGACAATGGAACGTCAACTGTAAATGACAGTGCTGTTGCAAAGATTTTAAGAAGACCAAATGACTACATGACAACAGCTGACTTTCTAGAAAAGATAACAATACTCTTGGAACTGAACAAAAACGTGTTCATCTATCCTGAATATTATATTTCAAATGGTGGTAATAAAGTTTTTACAGCCTTATATCCATTGAAACCGTCAAATGTTGAATACTTAACAAATGACAATGGAAAGTTATTTATACATTTAAGGTTCTTAAACGGTTATGACACCACTTTGCCAGCTGATAGTGTTATTCATTGGCGTAAAGACTATGGTGTAAATGACTATTTTGGCGGTGGAATGCTTGGTGGCAATGATGACGCTGGACTTTTAAAAATGTTGAAGCGTTATGATCAGCTTACACAAAGCATTGCAAAGGCTCTTGAAGTGTCTTGTCAAATTAATGGCATAGTAAGATATAACACTTATCACGGTGATGAACAGCTTGAACAAAGTCGTGAACAATTTGAAGAAGACTTAAAGAAAAATAATAGTGGTCTATTGTTCACAGACCTTTCAACTGAATACACACCAATTAAAAGAGATGTAAAACTTGTAGACGGTGAAACGCTAAAGTTTTTCTATGACACAATATTAAGGGCAAATGGAACTTCACTTGCAATTTTAAATGAAAAATTCGTTGACGCAGTAAATTATTCCACAAAGGTTATTGAACTTAGACCTGATTTTTTTGACGGATACAAAATACTTTTTTCAATATATCTAAAATCATGTCTGGATGTTTTGCTAATGCAATATCAATTAAAACTGTACTATCCAAATTATTAGTTTCAATATCATCTAATAAGGAATAAAATAGAGTTAAGCGTTCATTTTTTAAATTAATAGCTACAATAAACATGTCAAATGGACGAAATTTTGGCATTCCTTCGGTATTTTTATATTCAGTTAATTTATAAATTAT
>CALCEI010000161.1 GCA_937900575.1 uncultured Clostridia bacterium | reverse complement strand
CTTCGAGGATTATGCTCTTAACAACAACTACGATTTAGGCATTCAGCATAAAATCGATTGGGACAATGAAGACCACAGAACAAAGGCTGTTGCAGCTTATGACGGTAAAGCTGTTGACATTAGTTCTCTTGTTACACTTACAAAGAAAGCTTCTTAACGAAGGGGTGCATTTAAATGCTTAACGCTTTAAAAAAGGTTGCTGTTGCACTTGGCTTTGGTTCTAGTGTAAGTGAGTATACAGGCAATGATGTTGTTTGTGTACTTAAAGAAATGGCTGTCAAAATGGATTGTGCTGAAAGTGTTAATGACATTAAAGGTTACACAGTTGACCAGGTGCTTAACTACATTGCAGACAACTATGGACAGGAAGAAAAAGAACCATTTGACCTTGCAATTACACCAACACATGCAACAGTAACGGTTAAAAGAAAAGGTAAAACAATAAGTGCTGGTTCGGACATTCTTTATAATGGTGACAAACTCACTATTACAGCAACAGCTGAAGAAGGTTATGACCTCACAACACTTACTGTTAATAGTGAAACAATTGAAAGCGGTGACGTATTCACTGTTAGCGGTCACAACGTAACTATTGTTGCAACAGGTACTGAAACACCTGACCCACCACCTGAAGCACAGGAATAAAAGGTGACATTTTGCAACTATAAGAAAGGAATTGATACAATATGGCAGCCACTGAAATTTTAACAAAAGTTAAAAAAGGACTTGGTATTACAGGCACTTATCAAGATGAAACCTTACAAGTCTACATAGATGAAGTAAAAGGTTTTATGGCAAGTGCTGGTGTACAACCAAATGTCATTGAAAGCAATTTGGCTGCTGGTTGTATCATGCGTGGCGTTGCTGATCTATGGAACTATGGAAGTGGTAACGCCAAACTTTCGGAATACTTCAAGCAACGTGTTCAGCAACTTAAACTTGTTATTCTTCTTGAAGAAGAAGGAAACGGACAAGAAGGTGGCGGTGAAGATGTATAGACCAGGACTTACATTTACAACACCTTTAAAGTTGCTTGTGCCTACTTATTCAAAGGTTAGTGGAGTTAGAGAAAAAACATTTCCAGCTGTTGCAGACGGTGTGTTGTTCTTTGGTTCTTTCAAAACCTATGGTGGTACTGAACGAGATGTCAATGGAGTGTTTTCAATAGAAGACACAGCAGAAATTGAAACTTGGTATGACCCAACAATTACAAGTGGGTGCAGAGTTGCGGTTGCTGACACAGGTGCTATTTATGAAGTAATTGGTGAACCTGAAAACATTGAAATGAGAAATCAATTTTTAAAGTTCAAAGTTTCTAGGGTTAAAGGCGGTGCTTAAATGTCTATCAAGTTAAAGCTTGAAGGATATGAAGACTTACTAAAGGACATTGAAAAGGCTGGCGGTTCAATAAATAAGTCAGTAGAAAAATGTATGAAAGTGTCAGCAGAAACCGTTGAAGCTGAACTTAAAGCAGAAATGCTTAAAGCAAATGTTCCAGCAAGTCTTGTTAATTCAATGCCACCAAGCTCTATTGAAAAAGAAGGCAATTACACAAGAGCTGAAGTTGGTTACAAAAAAGGTTCTTATAACCCCAAAAACCTTTCGGACGCTTACAAAGTTGTGTATCTCAACTATGGAACACCAAACAGAAGCCAACACGGTAAAATTGCACCTGGCGGAAAAATCAATCTTGGTTTTATTCAAAGGGCAAAACGTAAGGCTACTAAAAAAGTTAAAAAGCAACAAGAAGAAACGCTGAAAAAGATTTTAGGTGAATTGAAATGAAACAGTTATTAATTGATACGTTGGAAAGCATTTATCCAACATTTAAACAAGGCACACTTAATGATCAAGAAGCTTATCCTGATAATTTTATAACTTATTTTGTAAGCAACACTGATGACGGTGTTCACCTTGACAATGATGTTCGTTCAATTGAATGGTCTTTCAGCGTTATTTTCTACTCAACAAGCCAAGCACTTGTGGACACAGTTCCAGCACAAATAAGGGCAGATTTAAAGAATGTTGGTTTTATTCCACAAGGTAGAGGAAATGACATTGCAAGTGATAGACCTTCACATCAAGGTTGGGCAATGGACTTTATTGGCGTTGAAATTTTATAAAAAAGGAGCAATTAAAAATGAGTGAATTTGTACTTAAAAGAGGTTTAAAAGACATCTATGCAGCTGAAATTTTAACTGATGACAATGAAGACGGTACAGGTCACGGTTATACAACAGGAACACCATTCCACCTTATTCCAGCTGGTGAAATGAGTAGAAGCACTGAAAATGAAAAGGTTGACATTTACTTTGACGATACTGTTTTTGACACTATTGGCAAAGAGGGTGCAACAGAAGTTTCAATCACAGGTGCTGCACTTCGTCCTGATGACCTTGCTGTTATCAACAACAAAACTGTTGACGCTACAACAGGAGCAATTATTGACACAGGTGAGTTTAAACCAAAGTATTTTGCACTTGGTGGCACAGCAAAGAACACAGACGGAACAGAAGAAATGTTTTGGTTTGCTAAAGGTACTTTTGCAATTCCTGAACAGCAGGACAAGACAGAAGATGATAGCACAGACACAAACGGTATGAGTTTAACATTTTCTGCAATTAAGACAAAACATCTTTTCAACGGAAAGCCTTGCAAGCGTGTTGTAATTGACACATCTATTACAAAGCTTAAAGACAGCAAGACCTGGACAGGACAGGTTGTAACACCTGAAAACCTTTCAACTATTTGTGAGAAGGTAACATCATCTGTTGGTGGTGGCTAAAAAAGAAAGGTGGCTTAAACTATGGACTTTCAAGAATATA
>CALCEI010000160.1 GCA_937900575.1 uncultured Clostridia bacterium | reverse complement strand
AAAAAACGTTTTGCTATATTTTTTATATACTTGCTCAAATTTAATCATAAAAAAATTTTAGCACATTTTGTGTTAAATTTCAACCAAACTTAAAAAGAAATGTAACCTGCGCCTTCAATATCTGTGTCGCCTGTAATTTTTTTGCAATTTTGCATAAGAAATTCTTTAATTTGATAATTTTTCATTTCTGGCCATCTACATTTTATGTCTGCACATATTCCGGCAACAATTGGTGTGGCAACACTTGTGCCACTCATTTCGGTATAAAATTCGCCAAGGTTGTTGCAAGAAGTGATGTTTACGGCAGGAGCCAACAAATCTGGTTTGTGACCGTAAATTGTAGGCCCACGGCTTGAAAAAGATGCTACGGATAGAGTACTTACATCTAATGCACCAACCGTGATAATGTTTGGGTTGTTTCCAGGGGATTTAATTGTGTTTTTTGCTGGACCACTGTTGCCGGCTGCAGCCACAACAACAAGGCCTTTTTTCCACAATGCTTCTGCGCCTTTACTTAATGGGTCAGAAGAGTTAAGCGTATCTGCACCAAAACTCATACAGACAACTGAAATGTTATATTTTTTGTAATTTTCATAAACCCATTGCATTGCGTCCAGAATTTTATTGCTATCGCTTGTTCCATCTGTGTTAAGTGCTTTGATTGAAACGATGTCGGCTTCTGGGGCGTAACCCATGTTTTGTTTGTTAAGTATGCCACAAGAACAGGCTATGCCGGCAACAAACGTGCCATGGCCGTTATCGTCGTAAGGAAAAGATTTTTGGTTTGTTAAATCAATAAATTTTTTAATTCGATTTTTGGGGAACAAAAAATCGGCATGTGGAAAGATGCCTGTATCAATAAAACAAATGGTTTGACCACGTCCCAAAAACTTGTTTTGCGTTAATTTTTGCAAATTTATGTTTGTTTTGCCCGTAAATTCTATATTAACACGTTGATTTTCGTAAAGATAATTTATGTTTTTTTCGTTTGAAAGAGAAACAATTTCTGGTGTGTCAACATCAATTTTAAGACAATTAATGAACGGATATTGCTTAAAATTTACGTTGTGTTGCCACAAAAATTTGCAGGTTTTATAATAGTTTAAACAATCCACAAAAACGGCTTGTTTTTGTGTGGATTGGGTGCTTACCTTGTTAATCAAAGCAGGGCTAATTTTATTTTTGTTCATTTATTGCATTAATAAGAGAATTTAACATTTCAATTTGATTGCTGTTTAAAAATGGTGTCAAGGTGTTTTTTAAATTGGATAGAGCATCGGCATTTAACTTGCCTTCGCTTTTAAGTCTACTTGCTTCACCAAGCAAATTGCTCATCAATTCGCTGGAATCCATGTTTTTATATTTGTCAATTAACTCTTGAAGTGAACTAGATTTTTCAGCATTTTCTTCCATAACCTTTTTGTTTTCTTTTGCAAATGTTTTAAAATCTCTTGGCATAATTTACTCCTTACAATATGTATGAAATTTTTAAGTTTAAGGTTACATATTTTTGTTTTGTTGCATAAGTAATGTTATGGAAAATGAAGATAGCCGTTTTGCACTTTTTCCAGAACCTAACGCATGTGTTATGGGGTGCGAAAACAAAAAACAAACGCAAAAAGTTGTGTTTAGTGAGCCATACGATTGTATGCCAAATTTTTACATAAACAATGGTTTTAAGAAAGGAAATTGTGATTGTTTGCCAAAACCACCACAACCAAAAAATCCGTGTTGCAATTTCAATTTTGCTCGCATTTTGCCATTTTTAACGCAATTTTTGGGTAAAAACAGCAATTTTTCTTCAATTTTACAAAGTTTGGGTAATTTTTCTGGTGGTGAAAATTTTGATTTTTCCAAGATTCTTCAAACGGTTTTATCAAACAAAAATTTGTTTAATTTGGATTCTCTTTTTAAAGTTAAGAAGAAAGAGCAAGAAAAAAAAGAAGAATCGTCAACCGATTTTCCAATTAAAAATTATGTTAGGGTAGAATAAAAAATATTAAGCAAGAACGTGCTTAATATTTTTCTTTTCGCTATGTTTATACAACACAATTTTTTTGCCAATAGTTGTAACAACTTCTGCGCCGAGTTGAGTTGCAACACTTGCTAAATCAAATTCACTTGGCATGCTTGCTGTATCCAACAAGGCAATTTTAATAAGTTCGTGGTTAAACAATTCTTCTTCAATTTGCTTAAGCACGTTTTCTGTAAATCCATCTTTGCCAACCATAACAACAGGTTTAATTAAACTTGCCTTGCTTCTTAATTCAATTCTTTGTTTTTTTGTAATCATTTTAACTCCTAAAAATAAATTTCGTATTGAAGTGCACCAAGCACCAATGTATCGCCATCAACCATACCTGATTCTTTTAGTTTATCCATAATGCCGTCTTTTTGAAGGCGCATTTGGAAGTAGGCAAGAGATTGTGTATCATTAAACACAATGCCACGTTGCAAGTTGTTTAAGTAGCCACCAGAAAGTTCATAAACGTGTGGCTCAAGCATTTCAATTTTGATGCTTGTTGTATCTTTTTTGATGAGTTCGGTTTGTTCAATTGGTAAAGGTTGTGGTTTTGGAAGTGATTTAAGTTTTTCATAAACTTTTTTAACCAATTCGTCCACATTTTGCCTTGTTATTGAACTTATTGGAACAATAACTACGTCATCTTTAACTTTGGATTTGAAATAATCAATTTTTTCTTGTATGTTTTCAATCAAATCCAACTTTGTAAACACCACAATTTGTGGTAATTTTGCCAAGTTTGCACTGTATTTTTTAAGTTCGCTGTTTATTGTCTTATAATCTTCAACAATATCGTTTCCATAATAGCCAGAAGCATCAATAACATGCACAACCAAGCGTGTACGTTCAATGTGAGCCAAAAATTCATGACCTAAACCTGCACCTTCGCTTGCACCATCAATAAGCCCTGGGATATCAGCAACAACAAATGCATCATCATAAAATTTTACAACACCCAAATTAGGGGATAAAGTTGTAAATTCATAATCTGCAATTTTTGGTTTTGCATTTGAAATTACAGAAAGCAGAGTGGATTTGCCAACATTTGGTTTACCAACAAGGGCAACGTCTGCAATGGTTTTAAGTTCCAAAACAACTTTATAGACATCAGTTGTTTCACCAAGTTGACTGAACCTTGGTGATTGTCTTGTTGGGGACTTGAAGAAATTGTTTCCTTTGCCACCACGTCCACCAGGAAGAGCCAAATAAACTTGCCCATCTTGGTACATATCCATTAAAATTTGGTTTGTTTTTGCATCTTTAATAACTGTTCCACATGGCACTTTAATATAGACATCTTGTCCATTTTTGCCACTTTGCATTTTGCCACCACCTGGGCCACCATTTTCTGCTTCAAATTTCTTTGTATATTGGAAATCTATAAGAGTGTTTTTGTTTGCATCTGCAACAAAGTAGATGGAACCACCATGTCCACCATCACCACCGTCTGGGCCACCACGTTCAACAAATTTTTCACGATGAAAACTAACTTTGCCACTTCCACCGTTGCCAGATTTTATTGAGATGATAACTTTATCTTCGTTCATTTTATACCTTCTTTTTATTTTTGTATTTACAAATAGATTTAAGTTTGCATGTATCACATTTTGGGTTGGTTGCCTTGCAATGTTCACGTCCAAACCAAATCATTTGATGATGAAATTTGCTTCGTTTTTCATAAGGCACAAGATTCATTAAATCTTGTTCACACTTAAATGGGGTGGAACTGTTACTTGTTAACCCAAGACGTTTTGAAATTCTGTGTACGTGTGTATCAACTGCAATTGCTTGTCCACCAAAAGCCGTTGCAATCATAACATTGGCAGTTTTCCTGCCAACACCTTTTAAGGTTGTAAGTTCTTCCAAAGTGGAAGGGACTTTTCCATTAAATTTTGCAATCAAATCTTTGCTTAAAGAAATTATTGCCTTTGCCTTGTTGTTATAAAAGCCACAAGGACGAATGATTTTTTTAAGTTTATCTTCGCCCAAATCCAACATAGTTTGTGGATTTTTTGCCAATTTAAACAAATCTGCTGTTACAAGGTTAACTCTTTTATCCGTGCATTGCGCAGATAAAACCACGGCAACAAGAAGTTCATAGTTAGAAGAAAAATTTAAAGCACATTTTGGCTTAGGGTAGAGTTCATCTAAATAGTTAAAAATTTCTTCTTCTTTTGCCATAAAATTATATTAGCAAAAAAATTTTATTAAGTCAATGTTTAGGGGTTACATAATGCGCTTAATTTGTTCGTGTGTTGGCAGTTTTTCCACCAAATATAATCCAGAAAAGCCACTTATTTGGTTGCGTGATATTAAATTTCTTAAATTTTGCAGATTTTCGTAATCTGTTTTTATACTTAAAGTGCAACTTGAACCAATGCTTGAAGGTGTGTTTATGATTGTGCCAAAAACACCATAATGACGCATGATTTGTGCAAATTCATAAACACTGTTGCGATTTCGGAAAGATATAATCAAATATTTCATTTGTGCCTCTTAATTCATGATATGTAAAAATTTTTAAGTTGACATTTAACAACAAATCAAAATTTGAATATTATGAATTATGATTTACTTGGATAACTCGGCAACAAGTTTTGTTAAACCTAAAATTGTAAAAGACGCAGTGATACGTGCATTAAACACATTAACTGCCAACCCTGGAAGGAGTGGACATTATTTAAGCCAAAATATTGCACAACAGGTTTTTGAAACAAGAGAAAAATTAAAGAAATTTTTTAACGCACCAAACCACGAAGTTGTTTTTACTAAAAATTGCACAGAAGCCTTAAATTTGGCACTGCGTGGTTTTTTAAAAAGTGGAGACCACGTTATAACAACGTGCTATGAACACAATTCAGTTTTAAGAACATTAAAAAGTATGGAAAACATGGGTGTTGAAGTTACCATTATGGACTGTAGTTTAAAGGATTTTGCACATGTCTTTGAACAAAAGATTAAACAAAACACAACTTTAGTTGTGACCACGCATGTTTCCAACGTAACGGGCGAAATTACAGATGTTAAAACTGTTGGAAAATTGTGCAAAAAACACGGCATAAATTATCTTGTTGACGGCGCACAATCATGTGGGCATTTGGAAGTGGATTTGCAAAATTCAAACATAACTTTTTTAACCTTTTCAGGTCACAAAGGGCTTCTTTCAATTACAGGTGTTGGTGGACTTATTGTTAAAAAGGGCACAAAGTTAAATCCACTTATATTTGGTGGCACGGGCACAGATAGCAAAAACCTTGTACAACCAACAGATTTTCCAGAAGGTTACGAAAGTGGAACCCTGCCAACAATTCCAATTGTAAGTTTGTCTGCAGGATTAGATTTTTTAACCAAAAATTTTAACAAAATAAAGCAAAAAGAAAGTTCGCTTTCTTTATATACTTACAGCGAACTAAAAAAACTGCCTTTTGTTGAACTTTATTCAACTGAAAATTCAACAAACGTTTTTGCTTTCAACATCATTGGGCAAGACGATGCTGTGGTAAGCAACGAACTTAACGAAAAATTTAACATCTGCGTCCGTGCTGGCAAACATTGTTCGCCATTAATTCATCAAAAATTGGGCACAAGTGGTGCAGTGCGTGTTTCAGTTGATTTTAACAACACCAAAAAGGAAATTGATGCACTTATTTTTGCTTTAAAGCATATTGCTAATTTTTAAAAACAGATTTAACTTTACACAAAATGCTAAACATCAAAAGCACACTGCCAAAAACCAAATAATAGATGTGATAAGGCAACATTATGCTACTAAAAATTAACACCAAACCACAAAAGAAATAGCCTTTTGCTTTTTCTGGTGTAAAGAAATTTAAAACAACTTGTTTGAATGGTGTTTTTTTGCGTTCCAACATTAAATTGGTGCAATCTGGGTAAATTCCTTCTTTTTTAAAATAGTTAAGGTAAAGGGCAGATTTATCAATAATTTTAATTTCTTTATCTTTGTAAATTTCTGTTGTTAAATTGGTTTCTTTTGCTTCGCAAACAATTTCAATTATATCAACTTTTATGTTTAAAAAGTTTTCCAACAAATTCAACATTTCATTTTGCGTAAGTTTTGTTTGTTTGGTTGCAAAAAGAATCAAATGTGTTTTGTTGTTTAAAGTGTAAGTTATGGCATCATTTAAAAGAGTTGTGGAACAGGTTTTTGTTAAAATTTGGTTTATGATTGCCAATTTTTCTTTTGCTGGTGTAAGTTTGAAGGCGTAATAATTTTTGTCAATTTCTTTTTGCAATTCTTTTGTTATGTTTTTCTTTTGATTGCGTTTTTCGGTTACATAGTTAAAAATAAACATAATTGCAAAGCAAAAAATCGTGCTTAAAACAAAGGTTAACCACAAATTGCGTAGATAAAAATTAAGCCATGCGTACAAAAGCAAAAATACGCACACACTTATAAACAATTTATCTAACAAATCAATAATTTTAAATTTTTGCATACTTAATTGTTTACAATTCTTGTAAATTTAAACCTTATTGGCCGTAACATTTGACAAAAACAAATGGAAAATATAAAATTGACAATATGAAATATATTGTAAATTCGGTTGCAGAAACACACAAATTGGCACAAAAATTTGCAACGTCACTTAAGATTGGTGATGTTGTTCTTTTGCATGGAGATTTGGGCGCTGGCAAAACCACTTTTACGCAAGGCGTTTTTTCTGCACTTGGCGTTACAGAAATTGTAAACAGCCCAACTTTTGCAATATTAAAAAGTTATCAAGGCAAAAATTGCATGTTGCATCATTTTGATACATACAGAATAAGCACAGAAGAAGCAATTGAATCTGGTTTTGATGAAATTTTGGACGATAGACAAAGCATCATTTTTATTGAATGGAGTGAAAATATTTTGCCACTTTTGCCCGACAAAACAAAAAATGTGGATATAAAACTTATTGACGAAAACACAAGGGAGTTTAACATTTATGAATAGATTGGTTATTAACACTGCCAACACACAACTTGACATTGTGTTAGAGCATGACGGAAAGGTTGCAAATAAAAGCATTTCAAGTGTAATGCATCACAACGAAACTATGTTGCCAGAAATTGACAACCTTCTTAAAGAAAATAATTTAGCAATTGATGATGTTGCCGAATTTGGTGTGGTTGTTGGCCCTGGTTCTTTCACAGGAATTAGGGTTGGCATTGCAACAATAAAAGCCTTTAGGGACAGTTTGGGTGCAACAGCAAAAGGCATAAACAATTTGCATTTGTTGTTTAAATGCGCACAAAAGCAGATGCCAGAAATTGAGACAGTTGCAATTTTAGGAAGCAAAGATAGTTATTTTGTTGCAAAACTTATTAATGGCATTGTTTACACTTATGAAAGGAACTTAACTTTGGCAGAATTAACAGAAGTTGCCGAAGGCAAACTTGTTGGAATGTATGAAGTTGACTCTAATGTAAATTGCTTTAAAGTGAAAATTACACCAGAAGTTTTGCTTGAATGTTTAACTGAAAGTGATGATGAAAATTTGGTTCCTGTTTACTATCAACTTTCACAAGCAGAAAACGAAAAATTAAAAAGAGTGGAAGCCACAATTTCACCAATGCAAGAAGAAGATTTAAATTTGGTGGCAGAACTTGAAAAATCTGCAGTTTTGTTTGGGGCATTTTCTTTGGAAAGTTTAAAAGAAATGTGGGCAAACGTAAATTACAACTGCTTTGTGCTTAAAATTAAAGATGAAATTGCAGGTTACATTGTGTTGCAACACACAGACGAAACAAACATTATTTCGGTTGCTGTAAAAAAAGAGTATAGGAATTTGGGCTTTGGCACCAAGTTGCTTGAAACGGCAAAGCAATGTGCACTTAAACACAAAATTAACACATTAAGTTTGGAAGTTTGTGCAAAAAACATAACTGCATATTTACTTTACAAAAAATTTGGTTTTGTTTTGCGCAGAACAAGAAAAGATTATTATGGCAAGGGCAACGATTGTTTTGAGATGGAATTTAAATTTTAAGTGTAATCATCTGGCAAATCATTTAAAAGCAAGAGCGTATCGCCAGAATTTAACAGTTTAAAGTGTTGTTTGGCTTGTTCCAACGTGTCGGCAAACAGCACTTTTTTTGTTGCATCAACACTTATTAATCCATCAGTTAAACTTTGCCTGTTATGTTTGTTCACAAACACAACAAAATCTGCCTTGGCGCACCATTTTCCAAGAGTGAAATTCAACTCTTTTTCTTTTTTCCCACCTTCAATGATGCCAGGGGTTACAATCATCTTTTTCCCCGTGCATTTAGATAGCACATCAAGTGCTTCTTTTGCGCTAGAAAGCGAACAATTGTAACTATCATCTAATATGTTTATATGAGTTTTTACAAGTTCTAATCTGTGGGGAGTGTAAGTTAAATTTTGTATTGCAGTTTGCAAATTTTGTGGTGCTACACCAAGGTGTAAAGCAAGTGCAGATGCAAGCAAAATGTTTGTTATGTTGTGCCTTCCAAGTAGACACGTGGAAACGTCAAATTGTGTGTAAGCAGTGTTCACTTTAAATGTGGTTTTAAAATTATCAATTTTAATATCTGTTGCGTATATGTCGGTTTTAATATTTTTGGAAACACACATCTTTTTTCCTTGTTTTTCTTGTGCCATTTTTTGAGTGAAGATGTTATCCAAATTAAACACGCACATTTTTTTGCCTAAAAATGCAGGTAATTGTTGTTTTGCTTTTACAATGTTGTTGATGGTTTTAAAAGTTTGCATGTGCTGTGGTGCAATTGTTGTTACAATGCCATAATCAGCACCAAAAAGTTTGGTTAGTTTTTTAATGTCGCCAACATGCCTTGCACCATATTCCAAAATTAAAAACTGTGTGGTGTTTGAAAGTGATTCATTAATAAATTTGCTTATGCCAAGTGGAGTGTTGTAACTACTTGGTGTGCATTGGCAAAAATATTTTGTTTCAAGCATTTTTTGAAGTATGTTTTTTACACTTGTTTTTCCGTTGCTACCCGTTATTGCAATAACTTTGCATTTGCAGTTTTTAAGTTTTTGTTTTGCAAGGCGAATGTAATGATTGTTTTTAACAATATCAACAAGGTTTATTGCATTAGCAATAATAGGCACAAAATTAATGATTAAACAAGAAATTAAGTAACCAAATTTAAACGCACCACACAAGACACAAACAACACAAGAAATGGCAATCAACCGTTTGGTTTTTTTGGTTTTAACAAGTGGAGTTTTGTTGGTTTTGTTAATATGAAGAGTAAACCACCAACAAACTGCAGAACACAAAATGTAAAGTCCCAACCAAACAATCCAAAACTTAACAAACAGGCAAATTATCAAGGCAAAAAGATAACATAAAATTGGAGCAATTTGTTTTTTGATTATATAACCAAAATATCGCACAGTTGAATAACTTTTAAGTTGAAAAATGTGCACAAATTTTTTTACTAAAAAGACATTTGAAAGGGCAAGTATTAAGTTAACAATTAATTCAATTTCCATTAAAAAATTTTGTTAATGAGTTGCAAAATAAGGCATTTTCTTTTATGTAAGCAAAATGATTTGAATTTGTTACAATTTTTGTTGCTTTGTTGTGTTTAAAAATTAAGTTACAAATCCACATTGGCGTTTCGGCGTCGCGTTTCCCCCAAAACAAAAGCACGGGGCAAGGGAAGGAAATGAAGTTTTTTAAATTGCAATTTACAATGTTTTTAAAAGTTTGCTTATTTGTGGCATCAAGGCTTAAATAATCCTTACTTGCAACGGAAGAATATTCAATTTTTTTTAATTTTAAAAGCAGTTTGTTGTTGTCAGTTTTTATACGTTTAATTATTCCTTCTTTTTTTGGTCCAGCGCCACCTGTTACCACAATTTTTTGTATGTCATGTTTATTTAATAAACATGCAATTCTAAAACCAAAACTATGGCATACAACGTAAAACTTTTGTATGTTTAAAATTTTTAGTATGCTGTTTATTAAATTTACATAATCTTCAAGGCACCAAACTTGTTTTGTTGTTTGTGTTGTTGGCATGGTTATTGTAAGCAAATTGAATTTGTTTTTTAAAAGAGGCAAACTTCCAGCAAAAGAAAATTTGTTGCCACCCCAACCATGCAAAAACAGAATTGTTTGTGTGCTGTTGTCTGTTTTAAAATAATCGTAATCAATAACTTCTTGTTTAAACAAAAAATTCACATTATTATTTATGCAACAAATTTAAAATTTGAAAATATATACCAATATGAAAACAAAATTTAAGTGTGTAATTTTTGGTGGCAACAGCCCAGAACATGATATTTCAATAATAACCGGCATGCAACTTGCCAAAAATGTAAGTGGAAAATTTAAACTTCAAAAAATATATTTGGGGTTAGATAACAATTTTTATTTGGCAACTGATGTTGAGGATATAACTTACTTTAACAACAAACAAAATTTAAAACTTAAACAGGTTATTGACGGAGAGCAGGGCATTCGGGATGCATTGAATGCAATCAATGATAATATGGCTTCGCTTGGCGAAGATTATGATAGTCCGGCTCTGGACGAGATAATCCAACCGTCGAACTCTGCTGCGGTAGATGATGAGTTCAAGAAGTTGATGGCTGAATAACGAGGCATTTATGGACGTGGGTGATTTGCCTAAATATGGGTGTGGGTGTGTCGCTGCATTTTTTGGCATGGTTTTCTTTACGGCGGGTGTTCTTATCCCGCTATTGTGCAGGTTGGCCCCCTATA
>CALCEI010000159.1 GCA_937900575.1 uncultured Clostridia bacterium | reverse complement strand
ACTTTCGCCTGTAAGCAAACTTTCGTTAACTTCCACTTGACCATCCAGCACAATGCTATCACATGCAATTTGTGCTCCAGAGTTAAGAACCAACACATCGTCAAGCACAAGTTCTGTTTTGTAAATTTCAATTTCCTCACCGTCACGCATAACTTTTGTGAAGTTTGAATTTGTTAAAGTTAATTTGTCCATGGTTATTTTGGCACGCAGTTCTTGTATTATGCCAATTGCTGTGTTTAGAATTACAATAACCATAAACAACATGTCTGAAAATGCACCAACAATTGCAAGAGCAACCGCAACTGCCAAACACATCATGTTAAAAAATGTAAAAATGTTGTTTGCAAAAATGCTCCAAACGCTTTTGCTTGTTTTTACGTTTGAAACATTAACCAGATGTTGATCGTTCCTTGTTTTTACTTGTTTTGCGTTTAAACCCACTGTTGCTTTTGGATTAAAACGGGCAACATCTGTATATAATTTTTGTTGTGTAATTTTTGTTTTTGCCATTGCAAACCCCACCTATATATTTTATATTAACATATTAATTATATATTAACAACTAAATATGGCACTTTATATTTAACTAGTATCCTATATTTTTTAACATATTTTGTTTATTATTCATATATAATCGTGGAGAATTTTATGGGAATTAAAGAAATTTTGGTAAAAGAGGGTAAACCATATCCAGAATTGGAAAACGTTGTGGAAGATAAACATACAATTGGAGTTCTTAAAAATTTGCTTTCATCCAAAAACGGTGAACTTACAGGCGTTTTACAATATATTTTTCAAGCCGTGGAAGCAGACAAAACCAACGAAGAAATTGGCAAGCTGTTTGAAGAAATTGCAGTGGTTGAAATGTTACATACCGATTTGTTGATGAATGCCATAACAGAGTTTGGTGGAGTGCCAAAATATGAAGATTCTTATGGCAATGTTTTTAATGGAAATTATGTTAATTATTCTTTGAAACTTAAAGAGATGTTGGAACACAACATTAAGGCGGAAACGCAAACCATTGAAGATTATTTGGTTGGAATAAAAAGTGTAAAAAATGAGAGCCTTAAAAGGTTGTTTGAACGTATTGTTGAAGATGAAAAATTGCACCTTGAAGCCTTTAAAATTTTACGGGATACAGTGCAATTTATGTCAGTATAAAACGCAAGAAATTGCGTTTTTTGTTGTTAAAATTTGCCTATTTACTGAACAACATAAGTTCACGTAATTTGCCAAATTTGTTAATTTCTTTTAAGTGTTTTTTGTTGATTACCGAATAGGCTTTAATAAGCAATTCGTTGTTAAAATTGAATATATCCTTTGTGCAAATTCTGCCAATTAAAAAATCCGTATTTTGCATGTTTATTTTGGCAGATTCCACTTCAACAACTGCATTGTTTTGTGCGGGAATTTCGTTGGTTGGAAGGGTTACAACAGTTTGTGTTTCAACCTCAGTTTTAAATGTTTTTGGCACTTTGCAAGGAACAAATTTTTGCATATTTATTTTTTCTGCGTTGTCAAAGAAAATTACTGTGTTTTTTCCACAAGAAGCAAGGTTGGAAGACAACAACAAAGTTTCGTTATCCAAAGAAAATTTGTCGGTTAAAAATTTATCGTTTAAAGACACCTCTTTTATAACGCCCAAATATTCCCCGCGAATTGTATAAGCTTTTGCTCCAATTGGACAAACACACAAATTTGTTTCTTCAACTTTTAAACTTATTGCCAAATTGTTTTTTATTGTTATTGCGTTTTT
>CALCEI010000158.1 GCA_937900575.1 uncultured Clostridia bacterium | reverse complement strand
AAAAACAAACAAGTTCAGCATGCGGATATGGCGAAATGGCAAACGCGCAAGATTCAGGTTCTTGTGGTGGCAACACCTTGCTGGTTCAAGTCCAGTTATCCGCACCAAGAATATGTAGAGATGTCCGAGTGGTTTAAGGAGCACGCCTGGAACGCGTGTAAGGGGTGACCCTTCGCAGGTTCGAATCCTGTTCTCTACGCCAAACAAAAAACATGGGATAAACCCATGTTATTTTTTTTGACTTGCGCCACAATTTGGGCACTTCATTGTTTTTGGTGGAATGTATGTTCCACAATATTCACAAACTTTAAGTTCTTCTTCTTTTTCTTCTGATTGCTTTGTTTCGGTTTTATCAACCACTGTTTGAGTTGATTTTCCACTTTCTTCTTGTTTTGGAGTTTTTGCAGTTTTTACAATTCCCATCACCAAACAAAGAATACTAAGTGCACCAACCACTATAACCGTTGGCCACAAGAATTTTTTGGAATTTTGTGCAGAGACATAGTCACCATCATCTTCCAAAGTCATTTGCGTAAAGTCTGCAGGCACCGTTTCTGTTAAGTATGTTATTTCACCATTTTCGGCAACCAAATCAAAAGTTTTGCCTATACGATATTTCACAGTTATATCATAATGGTCATAAAGAGCATAACTGTAACCTTCACCAAGGTCACCATTGTCTGCCACAAAGTTATAAGTAAAGTACCACTTATTACCATCACCTTGCGCGTGGTCTTTAACTACACCTTCTATGTGTTGTCCTTCTTGAGCAAGAGTTTGATACTTGGTGAAATCAGATTCTCTGTTTGCAATAAAATTATACTGACCAACTAACACAAAAGATAAAAATATAGTTACAAAAAACGTAATTACAAAAGAGACAAACCACCCAGTACCAGGTTTTGCCTTGCCACCTCTTGAACCTGGAATAACTATAAGTGAACTGCTGTGAAAGCCACCAAAGTGCCCGCCACCACCTGAATGGCCACCGCCATGAGAACTGAAACCTGTTGGCATAATTCCTCCCAAATATATAATAAATAATATACATAATACCGACAAATTGTCAAACGTTTGACGTTTTTACTTAATTATTCTTGCAGAAATTTTTAATACATTATATAATATACGCGTATGAAAAATGGATTTAAAATTTTAGCAATAGAAAGCAG
This sequence comes from uncultured Clostridia bacterium, assembly GCA_937900575.1. Classification (GTDB taxonomy): domain Bacteria; phylum Bacillota; class Clostridia; order Christensenellales; family UBA1242; genus Onthoplasma. The sequence goes on along the minus strand of CALCEI010000158.1, from coordinate 1,097 downwards.
TTGTGACGAAACAAGTTGTGCCGTTGTTGTTGATGGCAGAACATGTCTTTCCAACATTGTTTCCAGCCAAATAGACATTCACACACGTTTTGGTGGCGTTGTGCCAGAAGTTGCAAGCCGTAACCACATAACAGCCATTGATAACGTTGTTAACTTGGCACTTGAAAAAGCAAATTGTACACTTAAAGATATTGATGCAATTGCAGTAACTTACGGTGCAGGCCTTGTTGGTTCACTTCTTGTTGGTGTAAGTTATGCAAAAGGGCTTGCCTACGCAACACAAAAACCACTTATTGCAGTTAACCATATTTATGGGCATATTGCAGGCAACTATTTAACATTTAAAGAGTTGGAGCCACCTTTTGTTTGTTTGCTTGTAAGTGGTGGTCACACTGCAATTATAAACGTAAAGGATTATAACCATCACGAAGTTATTGGCAACACTTTGGACGATGCTGTTGGCGAAAGTTTTGATAAAGTTGCACGTGTTTTGGGTTTGGGCTATCCAGGCGGACCAAAAGTAAGCAAAATGGCAGAACAGGGAAGAGCAGATATTGTTTTTGCAAAACCAAACGAAACACTTGGCTATAATTTCAGTTTTAGTGGCAAAAAAACAGCAGTTATAAATTATATTCACAAATTGGAGCAAGCAGGCAAACCTATTCCAACCGAAGATGTTTGTGCAAGTTTTGAAACATGGGTTGTTGGTGAACTTGTGGAAAAGACAATTAAAGCATGTAAGGATTTAGATTATAAAAAAATTGTTGTTGCCGGTGGTGTAAGTGCCAATAGACGGTTAAGAGAAGACTTAACAACTGCCGCCAATAAAAATAGCATTGAGTGTTATGTTCCAAAAATGGAGTATTGCACAGACAACGCAGCCATGATTGGTTCAGCAGCATATTATTCTTATAAAGATGGAATTGGCTTGGCAGATTTACACCTTGCACCAAAACCAAATTTAACCTTGGAAGAATTTTTGTTTAAAAAAGATAATAAATAATTTTGGCAAACTTGTTTTGCCACATGTTCCCATAGTGTAACGGATAGCACGGCAGTTTCCGGAGCTACAAGTGGAGGTTCAAATCCTTCTGGGA
>CALCEI010000157.1 GCA_937900575.1 uncultured Clostridia bacterium | reverse complement strand
CTAAAATTTTTGTTGTTTAACATTATTCATCTAAATCATCAAACAACTCAGATTCGTCGAATGCTGTGTTATTGACGTCATTTTCATATTCTTTTTGAATATCATCAAATTCAAGTGTAATGTCTTCAAGGGCTTGTTTATTTACAGGCTCAACGGCTGTAATTTCTTCGCCTTCTTCACCAACTTCATTAATTGTAAGTTCGTGATTATCAGCAGTAAGAATCTTAACGTCCAAACCAAGACCTTGCATTTCTTTAACCAAAACTTTAAAGGATTCTGGCATACCAGGTTCTGGGATTGGTTCGCCCTTAACAATTGCTTCGTAAGTCTTAATACGTCCGTCAACGTCATCAGATTTAATTGTAAGCATTTCTTGCAATAATCTTGATGCACCATATGCTTCCAAAGCCCAAACTTCCATTTCACCAAAACGTTGTCCACCAAGTTGACTTCTGCCACCAAGTGGTTGTTGAGTGATAAGAGCATAAGTACCAATGCCACGTGCGTGGATTTTGTCATCAACCATGTGGTCAAGTTTAAGCATGTACATCACACCAACTGTTGTTTTGTTTTCAAATGGCAAGCCTGTACGTCCGTCATAAAGTTGCATTTTGCCGTCTTCAGGAAGACCATTTTGTTTTAATAATTCTTTAATTTCTTCTTCGGTTGCACCATCAAAACCTGGTGTTGCAACTTTCCAATCCAAGTGCTTTGCAGCCCAACCCAAGTGAGTCTCAAGCAATTGGCTCAAGTTCATACGAGAAGGAACACCCAATGGGTTCAAACAGATATCAACTGTTTCACCATTTGGCATATATGGCATATCTGCTTCTGGCAAAACAACGGAAATAACACCTTTGTTACCATAACGACCAGCAAGTTTATCACCAACTTGAAGCACACGTTTTTGTGCAATGTAAACTTTTACGCACATATTTACGCCAGCATCAAGTTCGTCTTTGTTCTTACGGCTTAAAATTTCAATGCCAACAACCACACCTTCTTCGCCATGTTTAACTTTTAAAGATGTGTTTTTAACTTCTTTTGTTTTTTCACCGAAGATTGCTTTAAGCAATCTTTCTTCTGGGGTCAAATCTGTTTCGCCCTTTGGTGTAACTTTACCGACAAGGATATCTCCCACTTTAACTTCTGTACCAACACGGACAATACCGTCTTCGTCCAAATTCTTTAAAGCGTCTTCGCCAACACCGGCAATATCTCTTGTAATTTCTTCATCGCCAAGTTTTGTTGTTCTTGCTTCAACTTTAACTTGTTGAATTGAAATTGATGTAAAGGCATCTTCGTTTACAACTCTTTGGTTAACCAAAATAGCATCTTCAAAGTTGTAACCTTCCCAGTTCATAAAGGCAACAGTCATATTCTTACCAAGTGCCAATTCACCCTTATCGGTTGATGGACCGTCGGCAAGCACATCGCCTTTCTTAACCTTTTCGCCTTTCTTTACAATTGGTTTTTGGTTAAAGCATGCTTTTTCGTTTGTACGTTCAAACTTTCTTAAAGCATGTTTTACAATGCTACCATCTGCATATTCCATTGTAATGTAGTCTGCAGAAACATATTTACATACACCGTCTTGCTCTGCCAAAATCAAAACGCCAGAGTCAACGGCAATTTTGTGTTCGATACCTGTACCAACAATTGGGCTATCAGCCTTAATTACAGGAACTGCTTGACATTGCATGTTGCAACCCATCAAAGCACGGTTACCTGGTGCGTGGTCCACAAAAGGAATCAAACTTGCACCAACAGACAATTCTTGTCTTGGGCTTAATTCAACCAAATCAACCAAACTGGAATCAAATCTTTCTGCCAAACCATCACGACGGCCTTCAATAATTCCTGCTTTAATTGTTTTATCTTCTTCACGTTTCCAATATAGTTTTTCAATTCTATCAGCAATTTCAGGAACTAGAACCGCTAATGCACTAGGGAAAGCCCAGTGAATATCTAATGACCAAACATTTTTAAGTTCTTTACCTCTAACATATTCGCCTCTATCGGTTAAACCTTGGAAGGCGTTACTATATCTATCTAAGTGATAGAATTTTCTAGATTCTTCTTTCATTTCTGCATTGTATTCTTCATCTGTTGAAATATATTTCTTTAATTCTGGACATAATTCTAATAATTTTCTAAATGCTTGTGCGCCGTGAATTTCAGCCGCTTCATCTTGTGTTAACACACCAAATTGAACTCTACAAAAACCATATTTGGTTGTATGTGCTAATAATTCAAGTTTGCTTTTTGATTGTCTTGTAACTTCGAATATATTTCTTGCATTTTTGTAATGTTTTCTAATAGTTGCCATTTTTT
>CALCEI010000156.1 GCA_937900575.1 uncultured Clostridia bacterium | reverse complement strand
ATTTGTAACTTTAAAGGCAAGTGACATTGTTGTTTCACAATATGGTGATGCAGGTACAACCAACACTGTTAAAGCAACCGCTGATGGATTTGAAATTTATGCAAAAGAGCAAGGTGCAACTGGCCTTGGCAACGTAATTTTAAACATCAAGAAACAATCAACAAATTGGTCATTTGAACGTACAGATTATAATCCAAACGTTCATTTAGAAATAACTGTTAAATTTAATGTTCTTACAGAAGACAGACCACAAAGCACTGTAATTATTTTCTCTTCTGCAATTAGTGTTGAATATGGCACAGATTGGCCAGACACAAAACTTTATGTTGGCACAAACATCAATTTGTTTGAAGAAACAAAATCAGCAGATGCAGAATTTACAAATAATCCATTGTTTAGGATTATAAACTTGTCACAAGGTGGTTCAAGCGTTGCTGTTTATGTTGATGATAAGCTGGTTGAAGAATCTACATATAAATTTACAACTACTGGAACACACAAAATTAGATTTGAATATAGCGATCATCCTATAGCAGAATGGAACAACATTACTGTTCTTCCAAACGTGATTATTAAACCAAAAGAGGAAATTATATTATTATCTGACACTGAATTTACATTTGATCAATTGTTTACAGTGGAACAATATAACAATGCAAATGATGTTGTTTATGGTAAAAATGGGGTGATGTATACTGCATCACAACGTGTTGCATATACTGGCTCTGCTGACAGTGTTGCAATTAGAGTTGCAGAAGGATCTTTGATTGATGTAACAAACAAAAAAGTAAATTGGCTTGAAGATATCAGCAACACCTCACCAATAACAGAAGATGTTGACGTATATTATCGCTTTAAATACGACGAACAAGATGAAGAATACGAATATCTATACTTGGACAAAGTAAGTGTAAAAATTGTAAATAAATATACATCTGACAATATTCACAACAACCCTGACTTTACAGAGATTGTTGTACAAAAAGAATATGAATCATTTGTGACATATGGCGACATAAAATATAATAAACTTAAAGCAATTGAAACAGATGTTGAAAATTTAAAATTTAAGATTAATGCAGGTAACAAATTTGTTGTTACAAGCAAAGATGACAAAAACATTGTTGCAGAAGAATGGCCAACTTACTTTAAGTTTACATTCTATGACGGCGAAGATCAAGACAGAGTTTTAACTTATATCTACTTCCCAGAAAATGCAATTAAAGTAAAACCTTATTTGCCAGAGCTTAAAACAACAAAACATGCAATTACACGTGCAGTTTATGACCTTATTAATGACGTGTTTGTAATTGACACTTCTAACACATTGTTTGAAACAAATGTTCAATCTCTTGTTGTAACAGACATCTCAGATAAAAGCATGATTATGGAAGATTTTGATATGGATATCAAAGGCATTGGTTACACACAAGAAACAAAGTCTGGAACATGTAATGCAACATTTAACAAAATTGTTGGAAACAGCAAAACAATTGACGTAACATACACAATAACATATAAAGATGGATTAAGTTATCAATTTCCTATAACAATTGTGGTGGACAATGAACAAGAATTGACTCTTGTTTATCCTTTTGCAGACTTAACAGTAGATTTGCGTGAAGCAAATTTAAAATTTGTTTCTGAAAGTGAAAGAGTTACATTTGAAAGAGTTGTGGACAAACAAAATTGTCATTACGAACCTGTTTTGGCTGGTTCCACACTTACATTTGTAAAAGATAACAACATGATGTTGACTCGTGCTTTAATTAGAGATAGACAAAATTGGGCAAGCGAATTAACTTCTGCATTAGATAAGATTGAAATTGTTGGTTACTTTGGTTCT
>CALCEI010000155.1 GCA_937900575.1 uncultured Clostridia bacterium | reverse complement strand
CATCACTTGTCATGTGACCAACGTCTGTAATGTTCATAACATGGTTAATTTTATATCCACAATATTTAACCGCTCTTCTTACAGAATCCATAACAAAAAAAGCACGCATGTTGCCAATGTGTTGGAACCAATATACTGTTGGACCACAAAAATAGTAGTTTACAGTGTTGTCAATTGGGCGTAATGCTTGTTTTTGTCTTGTAAGTGAATTGTATAATTTTAATTCCATGTTTGTTTCCTTATTGTTAAAAATTATAAAATAATAAGTAAAGTTTGTCAACGCTTTAAATTGTAACAATATATGCAAAATGATTAAATTTTGTAAAATTACATTAAAAAACAACAAAAATTGATAAAAATTGTGTACTTTAACAAAATTTAATAAAAATATGTTTTTTAAACCATGCAAAACAGCGGTTTATATTATAAATATAAATTTATAAATAATTCTTCCATTTATTTGATAAAATAAAGTTTATGTGTTAAACTAATTTTAACTATAAGGCATAAAGGGGTTAATATGTCACTAATGAAAAGTAAAAAAATTTATATAACTTTGTTGTTGCTGTTTTGTTCAGTTTTCTTTTTTGCATGTAACACTAACAATGTGGAAGTTGAAAAGGTTAGCTTTAAATTGGAAGGCGGGGCAACCTCAATTGTTTTGAAGGTTGATGATAACTACATTCCAAACATAATTTTTACCCCATCCAATGCTACAGACAAGACATATGAACTTACAAGTGACAACACAGATGTTATAAGTGTTATCAACGGAAAGAAGTTGCTTGCAAAAAGTGAAGGAACTGCATACATTACAGTTGTTTCAAATTCCAACCATAACATAATGGACGGCGTTGTTGTAAAAGTAAACAAAACAACAACAAAGCTTGCAACACCAAGCGTAAGGTTTGATTCTGCGTCTCAAAAATTTATTGTTAATGGAATTGAAAGTACTTTGCAAGATGACGAACAAGGAGCCATTGCTGGTTATAGCTTAAAAGTAAATGGTGAAGTTATTAATTTGCATGGTGTAAAAGAATATTCTTTGGCAGACCTTGATGCATACTTAAAACCATTGGGTAAATCTGCTTATGATGTGCAGCTTAGCGTTTCTGTGTGCGCAAACAGCCCAACATATACAGAAGCATACATAGATTCTGATTATTCAGAAAGTTTTATAATTTTGCAAGCAAGCCCTGTAACACAATTAGGTGTTGAAAACG
>CALCEI010000154.1 GCA_937900575.1 uncultured Clostridia bacterium | reverse complement strand
AGCACTATGGTTATCTGTATCAGTTGAAACATTAATTTCAGAAAGTTTTAATTCATACTCATCAACAATATTCTTAATCATATTAGATCTTACATCATCAGTATATTGGCTATCAGTAAATAAAAACACAATTTGTTTATCTGCAGTATAATCATGCAAAACTCTAATATCATTATTTGTAAGTTGTTCCAAACGTGTTGCATTAATTGTTGAACTGTAACAGCTGTTTAATGTTGGGCTCAAGCCATTTTGGCCATTTACATAAATCTTTATGTTATAAGTTATTCCGGCAACAATTTTTGCCCTTCCTTCTGTGTTGAAGAAACTATATTCTGTATCTTGGAATGTATAATAATAACTTCCGTCTTTATATTGTGTTGTTGTGGAACCAACTTGGAACACAATTCTTCTTGTGCCTTCGCCGTCTTGGTAAGTGATGTCAATTGTTGCATCTTTATATGCGTCTGCATCTTGAGGTGTCCAACATAATTTACCATTTTTAATGCTGATGTTTGAAATGCCTTGTTCTCTTGTTACAAACAATGATGTTTCACTTGAATTTATTACACCAATTTTGTTTGCTAATGCAGAAATTGATAACTTGGTATTATTCAAATTGCTTAAATTGATTGTTTCGCCCCTTGTTCCAATAACTGTTGAAGGAATGTTGTAAGAATATGTCTTTAATGTTGAATTGTAAACCACGCCTTCACTTGATTGATTAATTGTAAAGTAAGAATTGTCTCCAACCTTAATCTTATAATCATAAACAGGGTAAGTTACATCGTCTTTTACGTATGTGCTTAAATCAAAGTTCAAAACACCATCTTTAATTTCTACGCTTGGTGTTTGAATTTTACTTACAATGTAAGTGTCAAGTGGGATGTCAGCACTAATGTAAATGTAGCTTTCGCCAGAATTATAATCAACTTTGCCTGCCAATGTTCTTATTTGTACGCTGTATTGTCCGGATGCAAATATATCAGCAAATTCTGCCATGTCAAACAACACTGTGCTGTCATAGTCTGCATCATATTTTGCTTGGATGTAAATTGCATTTGGATCATCTCCAGTGATTGCTCTTGCATTGGCTTCTTGTCCAGCATAATATACATACACAATTTGTGCTTCGTCATCTTCCACGTTTGCTTTTTTAATTGCCAACTTGTAAATTGGATAATCTTTTACACGTCCAAGGTCATCTTTTTGAATGTAATCAATAAAGCTTATCAAACCCTTTGCGGTTGAAATGCTGTTGCCTGCATATTTGCTGAATGTAATTGTGTTATCTGTGCTTGCAGTTAAGAAAGCAGTATGATAATTTGTTACAATTGGATCTGCTTCTGGCTCTGGGATTTCTTCAATTGTTGAATGTAAACTATCTCCACCCAAAACGTTACAATTAAATATGTATGTTCCGCCATTAGATAAGGTTATTTCAATTGGGGTTGAACTGCTTGTATAATCAAATCCATCCAAATTTTCGTTTAATGCTTTTGTTGTTTGATAGAACTTGAAGTAAGAATAATTTGCCAAATTTATTTTGTTTTCTTTAAACACATTCAAATATAAATCTTGACCTTCAGCATAATGATATTTTACGTATCCATACAAATCTGCCATTTCATCGTAACTATCAAAAATTACATAATCGCTTGCATTAAGTTTATCTTTGTTTGCAACAAAGTTTTCATAATCAATTGCAAACATAGAATAATCACTGCCGTTTGTAGATAACCTTAAATTATAGATTATTGTTGAATTGTAAAATTCGCTTGTTTCAAAATCAGAGAAATGATAATTTAATTTGTAAATTCTTTCATCATAAGTTTTAATTGCAATATCATCTGTGTAGAATGTATAAACACCGTCTGAAATTGTTTGTAA
>CALCEI010000153.1 GCA_937900575.1 uncultured Clostridia bacterium | reverse complement strand
CTATAATCATCAAAGCCTTGAAAGCAAGTGAAGCTGCCGCCATGAAATCATACTGCTCCAAACCTGAATACAGCCACTCACAGCTGATAATGCTGCAGATGATGGAAAGTGACGCAACAAGGAAAAGAGCCTTTTCGTTTCTCATCTGCGGAACCAAAGCCATGCAGATGAAAAGCGCGGCATACGAAATAATTCCCGTGACCAGATTGATAAGCAGTATTTCGTGAACTGTGCGGCTCAGTTCTTCTTTATTGTCTCTTACGCGTGCGCAGGCACGTATGCCGTATGTGGGTACACCTAATAGTGCGAAAATCTGAAAGTAATAAATGATTGACTGCGCAAAGCTGACAGCCCCCACGCCCGCAGGATTGAGCACTCTGCAGATGTAGGGGTAAATAATCAAAGGCACGATAATGTTCGCAGCCGTCATCATGCTTTTCATTATGAAGTTGTGCTTAACGGATTTTGTCTTCATCCAACTGATGAATTATTTCCCTTCGCTGTCGTGTTGGTCGATAGCAATTTTCTGTGCTATGGTTTGAAGCTTTGTCTCCAACTGTGAAATCTTCATATTCATTTTAAAGATTTTAACTATTAGAATAAAAATTACTATAAGAAACAGAAAGTTTTGAGGACCTTGTATTCCAATTACGCCTGCTCCCCACTCGATAATCTGCGGGAAAATGCTGATTATGATTAAGAGTGCAGAAAATCCAAACCAGAAAACAGAATCCTCAATTTTCAGTTTTGCGCGGCGGATATTTGTGCCTATCCAGAATGCGGTCAGCAGTGAAATAAACACAAGCACTATTCTCAAAACAACTGACATTATTTTTCCACCTTTCTAAAGAACTGAGCAAACAAAATTGAAGTGAACATATTAAGCATATATTTGGCAGAACGCAGTGGATTTACATACATACTCTGCCCGGCTGTTCTTTCAAGCATTTTAACCTGCAGTTCCGTTACTTTGAATCCGCTTCTGATTAATAAAGATATTGTATCAGGCTCCGGTCCAAAATTCATCCCTTCGGATATTATTTCCAGCATCTTTCTGTTGTAAAGGCGCATTCCGGATGTCGGGTCTGTTATTGTCTTCCCGGTTGTGACTTTTATTGCAAATTGAATGAGATTGCTGCCCAGCATACGCATTGTTGCCGGCTTCTTTTCTCTTACGAACCTTGAGCCGATTACGATGTCGGCATTTTCGGTTTCCATCAAATCAAGCCATGTGTGCAGGCATAAAGTATCCCCGTCTGGAAAGAACCGTTGAGCCCGAGATTCACCGGAAGATCTATGAAATCAAGATTGTTTTCTTTGCACACTTTGGCAGTATTGTCTTTTGATCCGTCGTTTATGACAATGTATTCATAATCTCCAGCATCAATTACCGAGTTAACAGTATTTACGATATTCAGTTCTTCATTATATGCCGGAATAATAACGAGTGGTTTCATGACACTTTTCCTTTGCGGAATTACTTATTTATCTCTTCTGGCTTAATTCCAAGAATCGCTTTTATTTTCTTTATTTTTTCCTTCTCATATACGGCAGTCAAAAAAACGTCTCTTGCGTTTTTTAGTTTTGCCTTTAATATGCTGTTACCATGTTTTTTTGCAACAATCACGCGGTTTCTGGCTATATAGTATTTTCTCCAGGCAGGATGGTTGAACACAAATCCAAGCGGTGTCTTTCGTCCGCGGCCCACTTCATGCAGCAGTCCCTCAAACGGAATACGCACAATTATGTATCCGGCTTCTCGCAATGATGCACAGATATCAAAATCCACGGAATCTATAAACAGCGAACTGTCGTAACCTGGAGTTTTGGAATATGCATTTACATTCATAAAACAGCCTGATGTAATGCATTCTTTTATCTCCCCGACAGGCTGCTTTTCTTCAAAGTTTCTATCTTTTACAATGCATGTCAGTGCACCGATTGAAGGGTCACCAATATATTTTTCATATTCATTTATTAAATCAGGCTTTGCCACTGAATCCTGATCTATTGTTAGCACCCAATCGTATCTTTGTTTTACCGCATAGTCCATTATCTGCCTCAACGCTGCAGCTACACCAATATTGTTCAAAGAATTGTTTACAACATAAACATCTGCTTTGGGCAATGAGTCTATACACGCCTGAAAGCGTTCAGGATCAGGGAAATATTCAACTAAACCTATAAGATATCTCATTCAATTATAATCTTTTTTAAGCAATGAATTTTTTCGCGTACAATCAAAGGAAAGAAATTAACATACAATCTATATAAATAGTTTTTCTTAAGATATTTATCTATATCTTTATTCGGAATTCCTCTTTTTTTTGCATAAACTCTATAATCATTTTTAAAGATCTCATTCCTTTTTTTTATTTGTTTTATCGGTTGAAACATATTTAAGCTGGAAAAGTTTTGATAAATAGCAACATTTCTTAAAAGATTTGTTTTGCCAGCAAAAAAAGAGCTGTTTAAAAACAAATTTGTTAGTGGAATTTTAAAGACGCTTGGTGCCATTCCTGTTGATAGAGAACAGGTGGATATTGTGGCAACAAGAACAGTTTTAAGGAAGTTGTCCAAAAAGAAATCTTTGTGCATTTTTCCACAAGGCACAAGGTGTAAAACCCCAATAATTGAAAATGACTCAGCAAAGGAAGGTGTTGCAATGTTTGCAATAAGGACAGGCACACCTGTTGTTCCTTTTGCTTTCAACAAAAAAATTAAGGCGTTTAGAAAAGCAAAATTATACATTGGCAAACCAATTTACCCAGATGTTTCACGCAAACACGAAAAAGGCTATCAAGAAGAATTTGCAAATTTAATTATTAAAGAAATTAATGCCTTGCTTGAAGGAGAACAGAAATAATGAAAATGAAAGATTTTGATATTAGCATGACACAGTATAATCGTGGTGATATTATAACCGGTACAATTGTAATGATTGGTGAAAAAGAAGTTGTTGTTGCACTTGGTGGACTTAAAGAAGGTGTATTCCCAAAGGAAGAACTTGAACCAAACTTTAAACTTGGAAATGCAATTTTGGTTATGGTTACAGGCGACATTGACGAAAAGGGTTGTCTTGTTTTGAATCACGCCGGAGTGAACAAGGCCTTGGAAGACAAAGAAAAACTTAAAAACTTGCGTGTTGGCAGTGAATTTTCTTTTGTTGCATCACAAATTTCAACTGCTGGTGTAAATGGCAATTTTATGGGCTACAGAGTGTTCTTGCCATTTTCTCAATGTAGTGCAAAAGATTTTGCAAACAAAAACGACCTTGTTAACAGAGAAATTACTGCAATCGTTATTGAATTAAACAACATCAAAAAATCCATTGTATGCAGTACAAAATTGCTTGAAAACACATCTGTTGAGCCTGTTGAACTTGGTCAAACAGTTGAAGGTACACCAATCAAAATTGAAGATATGTATGCAATCATTTTGTTAACAACAGGTGCAAAAGCTAAACTTTCAATTGCCGATGCAAGTTACGAACATATTGAGACATTAAAAGACTTTTTGGATGCAAACAAAACTTACACATTTAAAGTGCTTGAATTTAACACAGATTATTCCAGAATAAGTGTTGGATTAAAGCAAATGCGAGCAAATCCAATTGATGAAGTTTACAAGAGTTTAAACTTGGGTGATGTTGTTGAAGGTGAAGTTGTTAAAATTTTGCCTGTTGGTGCAGTTATTAAATTGGACAACGGCTTGACAGCAATGGCAATAACCAAAGATAATAGTGACAGAGCAAACGTGGCAACACATCATTTATATAAGTTTAAAAGCAGAATTAAAGGTGAAATTTCATACATCAATGTTGAAAGGCATAAAATTAATTTAATCACACACAAAAAGAAGGATTAACCTTCTTTTTTAAATATAAAAATAAGGATTAACCTTCTTATTTTAAGTACAAAAAACACAAAGTTTCGACATTTTTATTGCCAAAATTTGCCAAATGTTTTAAAATCATTATGTGAAAAAGGGTAGGATTTTTTACATAATCTTTTGTGTAAGTGTGATTGTGGCACTTGCTGTGTTTTTGGTTGTTAAATCTCAATTTGAAAAACCAGCAGACCAAGAAACACCAACAACAGAGTATGCACAGAGTTTAAGTTTGGAGTGTGCAGATTCTTATACCATTACTGTAGGTTCAAAGTTACATTTCCATGATTATATCTCTGTAAATCCAAGCAAGTTTTATTATTCCATAACCAGAATGGTGTTATTAAACGATATACAATATGCTCACAACATATTTGCTTCCAACACATTTGCACCAACCGAAATTGGCAATTATAAAATTCAATTTTCTTTGCCCAAAAGCGAAACGGAAAACTTTATTGAAGAAATTAACATTACAGTTGTTAACCTAGAAGATTTTGAAAGTTTAAAAATTAACAAAACCACCTTTGAAATTGACGATGAAATTGCTTTTGAAGATTTGTTTAATGTGTCCTTGCCTTATGCAAGCAAAACCGTGGAGACAAATGGCAATTTAAAATTTGAAAATGACAAATTTGTTGCATTATCCTGTGGCACAGGCACAATTAAAATTACTTTTGCAACAACTTATTGCAATTATGAATTTAATTTTGATGTTGAAATTGTGGAGAAATCACCAATTTATGAAATTTCAGTTGTAAATATATTTAGAGACCCTGTTAAACCATTTTGTTATATAGATTACACAGTATCTGGTGAACATTCTTCAACTTTGGTTGACGTACAACTGTCAAATGGTAATGCGACATTTGAATCTGTTATGGATGGCAGAATAAAACTTAAAATTATTAACGAGGGTAGTGTTGATGTAACAATTAAATCACAAACCTACGAAAATGTTTCCACAACAATTAATATTGATTTCAACACATTATAAAAAAATGACCAAATCTGGTCATTTTTCTTGGAGCTACTGGGCGGACTTGAACCGCCGACCTAACGGAACAATCTGCGTTTTGCTTATTATTCTACGAATAATTAAGCTTTTGCTTGATTTTTCCTTATCCCCAAAACAAACAAGTTGCTTTGTGGTCCCCACAATAGGTCAAATAAATTGGAGCTACTGGGCGGACTTGAACCGCCGACCTATTGATTACGAATCAATTGCTCTACCAACTGAGCCACAGTAGCATGTGAATTTATTAAGATAATGGCCGAACCAAGTAGCATCAGTTTTATGTTAGCACATTTATTTTAATTTTTCAATCAATAATCAATATTTTTACATAAATTTTATGTTGGTTAAGTAAGTTTTGTTTGATTTTAACAAATATATTTGTTATTATTGTTCTATGAGTGGATTAAAAGTGTTTTTTATTATTTTAGCAGTTGTGCTTTATTTGGCAATTGAAACAGTTATGTTGATTTTGGAAAGAGATAAACCAAAGAAGATGATTTTGTGGTCTTTGGTGTTTTTGCTTACCAATATCCTTGGTGGAATTGTTTATGTGATAATAAAAATAACAACATGCCAAAAACGTGCATCTTTGCTTAAAAAAGAGCAGGAAGATTTGGTTTATGATGGCTTGGTGGATAAAAATTTAACCAAAAATCATGCAAGAACTCAAGATGAAATCTTCACTTTTAATAAGCGTGCTTATGGCGCCGAATTAACAACAAAAAACAATGTTGAAATAATCAATAGTTATTCCAAATTTGTGGAGACCTTAACAAAAGACTTAAATAATGCAAGTAAATATATTGTTTTTGAAGTTACAAAAGTTAATGTTAAGAATTTTGAAAAGATTAAAGAAACAATCATTGGCAAGGTTCAAGAAGGTGTTAGTGTAAAATTTGTTTATGAAGAATTTTTGCCTTATCAATTTGTTAAACAATTGAAGAAGGCCGGAGTTAAAGTTTACAAATTTAG